>WGDQ01000970.1 GCA_015493185.1 Planctomycetaceae bacterium | reverse complement strand
GCCTCTATTTACCCCAAGAGCTGGAAAAACTTCGTCAGCAATATGGTCGAGGCACCTCGGAGCCGCCGGCCCCGACTTCGAGAAGCGAAGGCGGACAGACACGGACGACAATGCACAAACTGCCCGAAACGGCGGTTCCGAAAACCGATCCGTCCTCCACCACCGGCGCTACCACAGACACGAGTCTCGGCATTGCCACATCCGCCGAACAATCCAGTCTGCACAGCGTTGAAACCGAGGTTGCCGCCCTGCGGGAGCAAGTGGCTGAGTTACGGCACCAACTCGACGAGCTGCGGCAGCGAGTCGACGACAATGAACACGATGTGCAACGCATCAAAACGGATCTTGGCATCTAGGCAGCGCGCAGCGCCGGCGCGTTGCACAAATCGCTCATGTCACGGTATCTTGGTGCGATACAGTCGATATTTCTGTAAGGGCATGGCGATCGTCGGCGTTGCGCGGCAGGTTCGATTTTCGATTGAGCGCACTGCCTCGAAACGGATTTCGTCTTGACGATTGACGAATTCTCCGCGGTGTGCACCACGGCCGAGAACAGTGAAACAGGCCGTGCGGCACGGCTGCCGAGTTGTTTCAGCAATCACCACCACACAACGCAGGTGCGTGTCATGCCGCTGCCCGGATGATAGCGCCAGTACCGACGATGGTGCTTATAGAGAAACTCGTGTGGCATGAGCGGCTGATACGTGATGTAGGTGTGGCCCACCAATGGCGGCGTCGGCCGCGGGCTGATATACATTCGCGCCGGCACTCCCCCGACCACCGGAGAAGGGCCGACGTAGAAGTTGTAAAACAGGTCGGGGCGAGTCGACGGGTACGTATAACTTTCAGCCCTCGCCTCGCCGGGCTGGTAGCTGAAAAGCAACGATAGCAACAAAGCCAACATGGCAAACGATAGCGCACGGCGAATCATCGGGGGAAACTCCTTGTTTCGAACGAAGCGCGTTGCCGGTCCGACCAGTCAACGGCAACCTTGGCGCACACGACCGCAGCGCGATCTGCAAGGAACCAATCGGCCGTTCGTTCAGAAACAAACCGGCAACGTAGAGAAACGGGGGTCGTTGGTCAGATCGAGAGAAGACACTGGTCGGACAACCAGCTACTCTCGACGCCACAGCTCGGCGGGGTACAGGGCGGTGGTCGATTCGCAAGCCGACGTTGACGTCCCATTGGCGGCGTCATCGCACGGCAAACGGGGCGGCAGGTAACCGCTCATTCCCGTTCTTCGGCTTTTTCGGGCTTGCCAGATCAGTCTTTAGACAACGGTAGTGCCGATTTTGCGTCCGCCCCGCAGTTTGCCCGCAAGGCCAACATCACCGTTAGGAATTAGCCCATCTGTGCAGAGTTACCACCGCCACTCGATGCCAGCCGTTCCCCCTCCGGCCCAGAAATCCGAATCGCTGCCGGTAAACAGCGGTCGGGCCGGCGCAGCCGACGGCAGGCCACCGGCTGTCGATTCGTTCAGTGTCAAATCGATATTGTCACCCGGGCGAGTCGCCTGACTGACATATACGAAGGAATAGCCGAAAGTCAGCTTCACACGATCGGTCAATTGAAACCCGATGTCGACACCCAGCTCTGGAATCAGAGCAAATTCGTCGTGCACGAAGCGGCCCGAGTTCGACGCCTGCGTAAGAAAACCAGCAGGCGTTGCGCTAGAAGTTGTTCCGTTGGAAAGCGTGCGAAAGCCCGCGATATCGACGACCTGTTGCATATTGCCCATGGCCAATCGGGCCAGCAGGTCGACCGACCATCGATTGCGTTGGATCGTGGCAAGCCATCCTAGCTCGCCCCCATGAAACTCATTGCTCGTATCGAAAATGTCCAGCCTCGACAACCGCGTACCCGCCTGGAACGGGGCCCCGATGAAATCAATCGCATCGGAAATCGCCAGCCCCTCACGCAGTTTGAAGTAGCGATAGCCGGCCAAGAAATTCAAACGCACAAAGGCGTTGAAGGGCGCCCAGGTGTCCATCCACATGAGCCGTCGCCAAGACACCCCGGCCGAGCGCACCTCGC
>WGDQ01000969.1 GCA_015493185.1 Planctomycetaceae bacterium | reverse complement strand
GAATACGCAGTTGGCTGAAAATGCGGTCGCCCGCCTCCTGCAGGCGATTTCTGGCCGACCAGAATCGGCCCTCAGCATCGTAAAGGCGTCCCTCGGTCAGCCGCAGTTGATACAGCTCATAAAGCTGCTGCAAATCGCGGTCTTTCGCGGTCGCGTTCTGTGCGTTCAAGGCTTCGCGAAGCTGATCGGGCCAAATCTCCAGGCGTTTCATTTCGCTGATGAACTCGGCCAGCAGCTCGATAAACCCTGGCTTATCGGCAACGTTGCCAAAGTAGTTGAGCATGCCGGCCGTGCGTGCCTCGTCGACCACTTCGGCGAGCAGCCGCCTCTTGGTCAGCTCGTCGATCGGATGTTCCAAAGCCGGTGTCGCTCGCAGCACGGTTTCGGCCAGATGGCCAAACGTCATCACGCCGGGATGCAGTACGGCCCTGAAATCCGGGTGCAACAACGCGCGACGAACGGTTGTGGCGCTGCGCCCGGTGGGAGCCAGCCAAAGGCCCACGCCTGGGGATCCCTGGGCCAAGGCGTTGCGGTAACAACACAGCAACCGCGTCGTTTTGCCGCTTCGGGCCGGACCGCAAAGGATTTGAATGTTTGGTGACATGCGGCTCCCCAAAAAATCCGTCTAAAGAGCCTGCCGCGGGCCCGCAATCGGGCTGCCGGTACGATCACCCGGGCAGCGTGCGTGTTGCGATCGAGCTTCCCGGTGTACTCGCCGGCCCGGTGCTGGAACGCACCGGAAAACAAAACCCAACGGGCCGATCATCTCGATGCCGCGAGGCCGCCGGCAGTCTGCTCCTCCTGTTCAAAGCGCGGCGAAGGGCAAAGCGTGCATCGCGCTTCTTGGCGGCAGACCGACGAGGTTTTGGTGCCAGCGGTGAGGTGTTGCCGTTTGTTCTGAAGCGACGATTTCGCGGCCCACATCGCCAACCGCGATTTTCGGCAAAGCCCGACGGAAGAGGTAAATTGCGCGAATCCTCCATTTGGAGGGGCCATGCGACGGGCATTAGCGCATTCTGCCACTGCGACGCCGAGAGTCAAGCAACTTGGCAGCGCGTACCAGATTAGCTTGGCGCGAGGTCGCCGCTGCCATGCACGGTTGTGATTCGCAGTGCTCGGGCCGCGAATGCTGCGGACGCCGTGGGGGAGTGCGCGTTTCGCAAGCCCCTTTGATTCGTACACGTTGCGCGATTCCGACGCAAAGGCGCCCTCGCAGGTGGTTCCGCGCAGCCACAGGCCGGCTATAGCGGATTGAGAAGTCAGCGCGGTGCGACAATGTATGTAATGTGTTGTCAGGATGCTGCACGGCGGAATCGGGCATCGCACGAAAATGGGTTGCAGGATGAGAGACAACGAAAAGCATACGGCAGGCGTTGTCGGCTGACTGGCTACCCGAGCGGACCAAACCGGCGGGGGCTGCAAAGGCCCCGCCTGCGAGGTGTCTGCCGCCATTGGGTGGATTCTGGCGGCTCCGATTGGGCGTCGCGTGGCGCGATGCCACGTGCCGGGCGTGGTAAATCGTCGGCCGAACGTTTGACATGGTCGCCCGGTGGCCGTTACACTCAACACCGTTCGGAGTCTGGCTTTGTGTCCATTGGGGGGGCGGCATCGTCGAGCGTGCGTCGCGCAGTTGGCGAATGCTGCTCGTGTTCTACCGACTGGAACGATCCGTGTAGCGGATAAAGCGGATACCTGGACAAGCCAGAGGCGAACATGACTTACGGAATCGTGTGACCTTGCGAGACGATGGAGCAGTGAGGAGGGTTCTTCTCTCGCACCGGTCGATTCTGGCCGGTTTTGGTTGTCGACCGCATGTGGCGGCGGTGCATGCTTTCGCACTGGCCGTCGGGGTGCGGTAGGCTGCTGCAATCGTGGCTTACAGCGAGCGTTCGACCGCCGAAGTTCCGGCGATTCGTTTTCATTTCATTCTTATTTGTTCTATTTCTTCGCTTTTTTGTTAGGAGGTGTCGAATGTCACTCAAGCGTCGAGAGCCCAAAGGCTTCACGCTGGTCGAGCTGTTGGTGGTGATCGCTATCATCGCCATTTTGATCGGCCTGCTTTTGCCGGCCATCAATGCCGCGCGAGAGGCCGCACGCCGGGCAAGCTGTCGCAACAAGCTGCGGCAAATCGGACTGGCCCTGCACAACTACCACCAACAGTTGGGCAGTTTTCCGCCGTCGTCCACCGGCTTTATGAACAGCCCGATGTCGGGTCTGGGTACCGGTTCGTGGCAGGGGATGGGAACGCAACAAAATGTGGATCAGTACCATACGTACAGTTGGTTGGTGCTGATCCAGCCGTTTATCGAAGGCTCGACCATGACGAGCCAGATCGACTTCAATCGCGCCCCATGGGACACGAATTACCAGAATCAGCAGGGCGTGCCGATTTATGCCCTGTTGAATTCGACCATCATGCCCGGTTTGAAGTGCCCCTCGTTTGGTGGCGACCAATTCACGAACGCCAACGACTACGTGAACTACTTTGCGTCGTGGGGCCCTCCGCCGACCATCACCAACTATGTGGGCATCGGTGCCTCGACGTTCCATCGGCTGATGAGCACGCTGCCCGACGGTGCGCTGTTTCCACCGGCGCCGGGTCGTAAGGCGGGCGTGAAGTTCCGCGACTTCCTCGACGGCCAGTCCAACTCGTTCGTGGCCTGCGAAACCCGCGAGCAGCGCTATGCGGCCTGGATGGATGGAAACGTGGCCTCGGTGTTCACGCTGTTCTGGGAAAGCATCGGCGATTTCGGCAGTGGAACGGCCCAGGCGCCTGGACCAGACGGAACGCTTGCCGTGGTGACCAAGGTGCTCAACGGTGTGACGGTGCCCGCCTATTTCCTGCCCAACACGACTGAGGTGAATCCGAATTCGTCGCGCAGTGGTCAGAATCGGGTGATGGTGGCCCTGAACGTTGGCGGGGCGCTGGCCGATCCGCGAAACCCGACGATCTACAACCCCAACGATCCGGTGAACACGGGCGTCTTCTATTTGAAGAAGAGTACCGTTTCGAGCGATGTCAACACGTTCGCAACCACGTTCCAGAATCCCATCATCGTGCAGAACCCGAATGGCAACGCGTCGTACACGACAACCATGCCATTCGGCATGACGCTACAGCATGACTGGGAATGGGGCCCCAGCAGTCAGCATCCGGGTGGGGCGCACCACCTGATGGGCGATGCCAGCGTGCAGTTCATCAGCGACGGTGTAGACGTTCGGGTGTACTATGCTCTGACAACCATCCAGGGCAAGGAGCCCCAGACCGACGCCAATTTGGGCAACAACTAAATTGGCTTTATGACGCCGCGGAAGCGAGCCACAAACACTGTCTGTTTGCTGAAAGGCAACGGTTTGGCCTACGGCTTTCGCGGTCGTCCGGTTTGAAGATCGCCATTGCAACTCCTGTCGTCGAGATCGGCTCGGCGGCAGGAGTTGTTGTTTTAGAGCCAACGGACAAAACGGCAGTTGCGGACAAGCAGACCGCTGTTTCGCTTGCCGCCAATCGGATTTGTCCGGTCGCTCTTAAGCTCCAAGGTGGCTGGCGGTGGGAACAGTTCGGGGCGCGGGTTGATTGTATCGCTGCGCGTTCGCTACAGTCGGCCAAATGCTGATCGGAGAACGCCGGGTGGTTGAGTACGAAGTTTGTAGAAAGGACGAGCGAAACAGTATGGGCGATGCCAACGAAACGCTGCCGATCGAAATCGAGCCTCAGGAGGTGAAGCGGCTGTTGGATTCCGGCGATGACGACGTGATCGTGATCGACTGTCGCGAGACGGACGAGCATGCCATTGTTTGTTTGCCCCAAGCGCAACTGCTGCCGATGAGCGAGCTGGAACGGCTACGTGAGACGTTGGCCCCGTATCGGGGTCGCCGCATTGTGGTGCACTGCCATCATGGCGGACGCAGCCTCCAAGTGGCCGGCTGGCTACGACAGCAAGGCTATGCGAAAGCCCAGAGCATGGCGGGCGGAATCGACCGCTGGGCACAGGAAATCGACCGTTCGCTTCCGCGATATTGAGCCATCGTCGCGCTGAGCGACCGTGTGACGGGTCCGGCCGAAGCGATGGTGTGGAATATGCTGCGGCACCGATTCGAGCGCGCCGCGCATCGCGCGATGCCATCTGAATCATCCCCAGTTTGGTGCGGCTCTTGTGGTTGCTAGGGCGAGAGCGTTGATGATTTGTTTGATGGGGATGTTGAGGGTTCGGAGCATTCGGCGGCCGATGGTGAACACGCTGCACTCGGACTGGCGGGTGTTCGACGACCAATTCGACGGGCAGTACGCCTGCCGGGCTCGCAGCCCAAGCCCCAAAAGCAGGATGTAGGCCAACGTCAGAATCAGCAGCAAACGGTCAAAACGCTCGGCTCGTTTGATCTGCGTGTTGCGCAGCGCAAAACCATTCCGCCGGCTCTTGTAGTCTCGGAACATTTCCTCGATGGTCATCCGCTTTCCATAGAGTTCGGAGATCCGCAGGGCCGTGCCATCCAGATCGGTCATTAAGAACCAGCATTCATCACGCTTTTTGGGAAGGCCTTGTTTCCAGCGGATGACAATGTGCTGCTCGACGGGATTCTGCTTGCGGTACGCCACGTTCTTGAGGCACCGGCAAATCCCTTTTTTCACGGGGAAATCAAGCAGTTTTCCCTCAAAACCACGGGCTCGCACCCAAACGTCCGGCGAGATGCGAATGACGTAGTGAAAGCCAAGTTGCTGACACACGCGAGCCATTTCGGTGCGGCCGAAACCTCGATCTGCCAGCACGATCACGCGTACTCCGTCGGGGATTATCGTACGGAACAACCGCAATAAACCTTCCTCGATGTTGTTCTGGCTCTTGTGCAGTTCCCATTCCGGATAGCTGGCCCACAGCAGCGGAATCGCCCGCCCTTGGATGGCCGCACAAAGCACAATCGTATGGAACTGCCGGACCTCGACCCAGTCCAGGCTCACGACCAGCGGCTTCTTCCGATTCGGTCGGACCAATTGGCGAATCACTCCTTTCATGACATCGCTGACATCCACGCGGTCATTGCTGGTGAACCGCCAAGCACGCTTGATCCCATGCTTGGCGGTGGTGCTCGCCAGTCGACGGCCCAGCTCCGCGATGCTTACCCTGCCCACCTCCAGGGCGGCGGCTACCAAAAGGCTCAGCGTTTTGGCTTGACTCAAACGCAATCCTGCACTTACCTTGAGCACCCAGCTAATCGCTTCCTCGCGATCCATGGCGGTTCCCTCCGCGTTCTCGGGTTTGGGGTGTTTTTCTTAATTTCCCATTTCCATACCCGGAAACACGCTGCAGGGCACCGCCAATTTTTATGCGCCCAAAATCCCCCACCAGGAAACTGGGGATGACTCAGGCGGGTAGCACGGTGATTTTTTCAATTCCCCATTCCCATACCTGGAAACACGTTGCAGGGCACCGCCCATCTTTATGCGCCCAAAATCCCCCATCAGAAAACTCAGAAAACTGGGGATGACTCGGCTTTGGTGGGCGACAGCACGGCCGACATCGTTGCCGCGCGGGCGCAGGTCGACTT
>WGDQ01000968.1 GCA_015493185.1 Planctomycetaceae bacterium | reverse complement strand
GGTCGAAGCCACGATAGACAACCCCGCGTCCGACCATAATCAGAAAGAGAATCGCACTCGCAGCGAACTGGTGGTCAACGGCACCGGCACCGACGCCTCGGGCGGAGGTTGGGTAATTGCCTACGATCCTGCGTCGGGCAACGAACTTTGGCGCGCCCAGGGCACGACCGACATTGTTTCGCCTACGGCTATTGTGCACGCGGGGCTGGTCATCAGCACCAGTGGCCGCAATGGTCCGATCTTCGCCATTCGCCCCGGCGGCAGCGGCGACGTCACGAAGCAGCGCGTCGTGTGGAAGCTTCGCCGCGGCGGTGCGTATGTTCCCACCGGAGTCGGCTACGGCAATCGTCTTTACACGATCAGCGATGGGGGCGTGGCCGCCTGCTACAACATCGGCAATGGCGAACTCATCTGGCGCAAGCGGCTCAAGGGAGCGTTCACCGCCAGCCTCATCGCCGGCGCCGGACGAATCTACGCCACCAACGAACGCGGCACGACCTACGTGCTGGCAGCCGACGACACCTACCGCCTACTGGCCACCAATTCCATCGGCCAGCGTTGCCTGGCAACGCCCGCCCCATCGCAAGGCGAACTGTTCTTGCGGAGCGAGCACCACCTTTATTGCATTGCCGGCACCGACGCCGCCGGTAGCACGCGACTGGCCGACGAAACTTCGACCGTGGCGCCTCCTTCTGCGTCGCAGGCTTCGCAGCCTGCCGATTCGGGGCGAACCATCCGCGACCCCTCGGTCAAACCGGCCGTCGCCACTCAGGCTGCCGACAACGCCTCTGGGGGCACTGCCGACACCGATCCACAGGGCGCTCAGCCGGCCAGCTTCACCGCCCCTGCTGAAGCGAACAAGGGGGCCTCGTCTTCGTCGGGTGCTGTCGAAAAGTCGACGCGATCGGCCCAGCCGGAACCGGCCTCCTCGGCCGAGTGATCTCTGCCCGCCACGTGGTTGCCCCGGCCGGTTGTTTCGTGGCGAGCTCTGGGGTATGGTCGACGCTGCGGCAAGGGTCGCTTATCGGCTGTTTCGCTGCGCCGCACCTCGAACGTGCGGAATGCTCCGCTTTCCGGCCATCGCGACATCGCTGACGCGTGTCGTGCCGTGCCACAGCCGCCCGCCTGGCATGGTGCGGCACGATGCCGAAAGGCCCGACGGTGCCCCACACCGATCAGACGCCCCTCGACCGCCGCCGTCCATCCCCGCCCGCACTTCCATCCTTTTTTCGTTCCGAGGCCCACTGGTTGCGATGAGTGTTTCCGATTCGTCCAATACGGCAGAACTTCAGGCCAAAATCGACGAGGCCCGTCGCCAGCTCGACGCCCATACCTACGAAATTGTGCAGTGGCACTTTCATCCCTCGACCGGTTGTCCCTTCTGGCTCGAATACGCATCGAAGCTGAAATTCGACCCGCTTAAAGAAGTCCGCTCGTTCGACGACCTGAAGAAGTTCGAGCCGTTTCAAGACGAATGGCTCCGGGGCGGCCCGGTGCGGCGTTGGGTGCCCAAGGCCTTTGCCGACCGCCCGATCTACGTCTTCGAAACCGGCGGCACGACCGGCGTTCCTAAAAGCCGCATTGCCATCGACGACTTCCGTACCGATTACGAACTGTTCAGCGAAACCTTGCCCGACGAGTATTTCCCACCGGGCGCCAACTGGCTGATGCTTGGCCCATCAGGCCCTCGGCGTCTGCGACTGGCAGTCGAGCACCTGGCGCAGCACCGTGGCGGTATCTGCTTCTGCATCGACCTCGATCCCCGCTGGGTTATCAAGCTCATCAAAAAGGGCTGGACCGAGCACCTTGAAGCCTACAAAAAACATTGCATCGACCAGGCGCTCACGATCCTTGGTGCGGGCCACGAAATCCGCTGCATGTTCACCACGCCCAAGCTGCTCGAGGCCCTGGCCTTGGCCCTGGAAGAGCAGGGGTCGTCGATCGCCGATGCGGGCATCACGGGCATTTTCTCGGGCGGCACCGAGTTCACACCACAGTGGACCCGCTTCGCCGTCGAAGAACTGCTCGACGATCGCGTTTACATGACGCCCACCTACGGCAACACCCTGATGGGGCTCGCCTGCTCGAAGCCGGTCACTCCCGAAGAAGGCTACAAAATCACCTACTACCCTCCGCAACCGCGTGCCGTGATCGAGGTGGTCGACTTCGACGACCCCAATCAAGTGGTCGGCTATGGCGAAACAGGCCGCGTGAAGCTCACCACGCTGACGAAAGAATTCTTCGTGCCCGGCTTTCTCGAGCGCGACGAGGGCGAACGCGAACCCCCTTATGAACAGTACCCCTGGGATGGCATCAGCGGTGTGCGACCTTTCCGCCAACTGGCCGAATCAACCACCGTGGGTGTTTACTGATGCGGTGCCGCTCCGCCCGACCGGCTGACGCCAACGCCGCAACACTCGCCCCACCGCCCAATCGCCTGCGGCGGCCACGTTTCCAGCACCGCGTGCCCTACCAGCATCCGCAACGCGTCGCGACACTTCGTATTGCCACATTCCGTATTGCCACACTCCGTAGCGCCACCAAATCCGCATCGCCCCCCAAATGCGTGCCATCCGATCCGTGTCGCCATAAATCGCGTATTTCCGCAGAATACCAATACGACACAATTACGACGAAAATGGATGACCACCGGCCGCATTCCGACAAAAGCCGCCGTATCGCCATCCGTAGCTTTCAAAAAAACCGAGGGCGGCCTAGAACTCAGCCTTGCGCCGTGTG
>WGDQ01000967.1 GCA_015493185.1 Planctomycetaceae bacterium | reverse complement strand
CAGCAGCGCGGCCCGGGCCACTTCCAACTCGTAGCGCGCAATGTCGCTGGCGAAACGGGCGGAGCGGTACTTTTCGACCGCGGTGCGGTATTGCAATTCGGCCTGCTCCACTTCCTGGTCAGACACCGCCTCGCGCTGGTCGAGCTTGCGGAAGCGGGCCAATTGAGATTCGGCATACTCCATTTCGGCTTTGGCCGACTCGACCGCGGGCTCGGTTTTTGCATAGGTGGCCTCGGCCGCTTTAACGCGAGCGCGGGCCTGGGCCAAGGCACGATCGTCGAGCAGGGCGGGGTCGGTCGGCGCGATGGTGGTCAGCAGCGTTTTGCCCGCTTCAACCGGGTCGCCTGGATCGAGTGTGATGCGTTCGATTTTCCCGGCCAACGGTGCCGATACCACGTAGCGTTCCTTGATGCGCGTTCGTCCGTCTTCGTCAACCGTGACCTGAAGCCGGCCTCGAACCACGCGTCCCATGTCGACATCGACCGGGGCAGGCATCAGCGCATAAACCAGCAGGCCGCCCACGGCCACGGCAAACAACGCCAGCAATATACGCCCGAGGGTGATTTTCACAGTCGGCGCCTACTCTCGGGTTTTCAAAACCGCGATCAAGTCGAGGCGATCAATGCGTCGTCGTACGACCAACCCTGAAAACAATGAAGCCAGCAATACCACGATCGTGGCAAACGCGTATGTCGAAGCATCGATCACCAGGGGAACGCGATACTGCTCGGTGTCGAGCCCCTGCACCACAATGGCCGCCAGCCCGTAGCCGATAGCCAGACCGAAGGGAATGGCCACCACGGTGATCGTGCCCAACTCGCCCAGCAAAATGGCCGACACTTCGCCCCGTGTGAAACCGATCACGCGCAGCGTTGCCAACTCCCGACTACGCTCAGCAAGCGAGATACGGGCGGCGTTGTACACCACGCCAAAGGCGATGACGCAGGCAAAGGCGATGTTGAACGTGCGCATGATATTCATGTTTTCGGCCACCGTATCTTTGAAGCTTTGCACCGTGGCGTTTTTTACAGACACGCCGGCGACCTGCGGTGTTTGTTTCAGCCGTCGGTAGAGCGTGTCGGCATTGAGCGAGTCGACCATGACGAACGCACCAGAGAGTGTCTCGCCTTCTTGCATCATACGATGCAAAGCGTCGTAGCTCATGTACGCATTCAGGCCGGCCAGGTCGCGAATCGTTCCGCTGATTGGCAGGCGCACCACGGGACGCTCGCCCTCGAGCACCTCAACCGTCAGCAAGTCGCCGATGCGGGCGTGCAACACCTCGGCCAGTTTGTCCGAAATCAGCAGCCCTTCTTCGGGCAGCGCCACGGGCCGCTCGTTGCGATCGACCAGGCGATAAAGATCGCTATGGGGGTCGATGCCGAGAATGGCCAGACGGCGCGAGCGGTGCCCGAACCGCAGTTTCACCGGTACGCTGCGAAAGGGTTCGCTATAGAGTACGCCGGTAAGGTGTTCGACCGAATAGCGTGCCTCGGCCGACGTGGGCTCGACGAACGAGAGGGTCATGTCCTGTCGCTGTGCGGCGTAGAAGCTGAACTCGATCATGTAGTCGAGTGCGTCTTCGGAAAATGCGCCCAGCACCAATACGGCGGCCGCCATGGCGATGCCGAAGCAGGAAATCATCGCCTTGACCGGCTGTCGTTCAAGGTTTCGCAAAATCATGCGGGCCGCCTGCGACAAAAAGGCACCGATTCCCAAACGCTCGAGAATCGTGGGCCGATAGCGGGCCGGAGGTTCAGGACGCATGGCCTGCGCCGGGGGCAAGCTGGCCGCGCGGCGAACCGCCCCCAGTGTGCCCGTAATGGCCGCACCGGCGGCTATCAGCAGCGCCGTCATCGCGATGGTGGCATCGGGGTAAAACGTGAAGATGGGAAACTTGTAAAACTCGGTGTACATGCGCGTCAGGTCGCGTCCGAGCCACAATCCCGAGAGCGTGCCCAGCGAAACACCGAACACGGAAATTACGAGCACAAACTGCAAATAGTGGATGCCCACCTCGAAGTTCGTGTAACCGAACGCCTTGAGCGCGGCGATTTGCTCGCGCTGCGTGCGGATCAACCGCGACATGACGATGTTCAACAAAAACGCGGCCACGGCCAGAAAAATAGTGGGCGCCAACACGCCCATGGTTCGCAGTTGGCGAATTTCGTCGGACAGGAAGCGGTGGGAAATCTGGTCTTCGCGATCGTAGGCGCCCACGCCGCCGTATGGAGCAAGCAAGTCGTCGAGGCGGCGAATCGCTTCGGCCGTCGATGCCCCCCGCATCAGCCGCAACGATACGTCGTTGAATGCCCCCTCCATGTCGTATGCGGCGGCCAGCTCGGTGCGGCCGATCCAAAACACACCAAACCGCTCCGGGTCGGGCAGCAAGTCGCCCTGTCGGATTTGCAACACATACTCTGGCGAAAGGGCCACGCCCACGATCTTCAGCGTTTGCCGCTTGCCGTTGATCACGGCCCGCACCGTGTCGCCAGGCACCAGTCCGTGAGCTTCGGCAAACGCTTCGCCAACCAGCACCTCGCCTGTGCGACCCGGCTCGATGTAGCGGCCGCTGCGGAGATAAACCGCATTCATTTTCGGCTGGCCCCGCTCGGGAATCGAAATCAGCCGTCCGATGGCCGGCTCGGGCATGTCGGCCACGTCGAGATTCACGTCCACCACCACGCGTGTTTGCACGTGGGCGACGCCGGGAATCTGCTCGATGCGAGCCGCCAGCGTTTCGGGGGCCCGCTTGAGATGCGCAAACACGTGGCCAAATCGGTAGTGGTCGTAATAGGTGGCCCGATTCCGCTCGAGCGATCGCAAAGTGCTCAGCGCCATGACGAACGTGGCCACGCCGGCCGCCATCACCAGTGAGATGGCCAGCGACTGCCCCTTCATGTGCAGCAAATCTCGCAACAGCTTGCGGTTCAGGGGGCTCATGGTGGCTATCACCATTTCAGTTGGCTTGCCGGCACCTTTCGCTCGTTCACCCGCACCCCGCCGATGCGGCCGTCGGACAGCGCGATCACGCGGTCGGCGATGTCCGAAATCACCGCGTTGTGCGTAATCACGGCCGTGGTGGTGCCAAGCTGCTCGTTGATTTGCTGAATCACTTCCAATACCACCACGCCGGTGTGCACGTCGAGCGCGCCGGTCGGTTCGTCGCACAGCAGCACATCGGGCTTCTTGGCCACGGCCCGTGCGATCGCCACTCGCTGCTGCTCGCCGCCAGAGAGCTGCGCCGGAAAGTGATTCATCCGATCGGCCAACCCTACCAGGGCCAGGGCCTCTTCCGGCGGCATCGGGTCCGAGGCGATCTCGGTAATCAGTGCCACGTTTTCCTTGGCCGTCAGACTGGGAATCAAATTGTAAAACTGGAATACGAAGCCCACGTGATGGCGGCGATATTGCGTTAGTCCCGCGTCGTCGAGCTCGGTGAGCACGATATCTTTGTAGCGCACTGCGCCACTGGTCGGCGTATCGAGCCCGCCAAGAATGTTCAACAAGGTCGACTTGCCGCTTCCCGAGGGGCCGAGCAACACGATGAATTCCGATTCGTACAGATCCAGGTCGACGCCGCGCAACGCATGCACGTCGACTTCGCCCATGTGGTACACCTTGGTCACGCCTCGAGCGCGAAAGACAGCGGTTCGCGTCGCAGTGCTATCAACCGTGCCGGGCATGGGCAAACATCACCCTTGTTTTGCGCACTTGGGAATTGAAAAAAAGGGGCAGCGCACTGCCCGAGGGCGCATGAACCGTTGCCGGGCCCGCGCCCGCCTGGCAAGCCGGCATCGCCATCGTCAGAACCAACATCTGCTTGCGTGTCCAGATTCGGTGAGAAAGCCTATGGCGCGGCAACGCTGACTTCGAGTTGCGATCATGCGAATCGAGTTGCAACCATGCGAAACTCTCCATCGCGGTCGCATCGCACCCTGTCGCAATCACATCCTGTCGCGTCATATCGTTGCGCCACACGATCGCCAAACCAGGATGGTCGGTTCGCCCCCTTTTGTGTGGTAAAGGGGGAAAGCGTTTCCGCCGCACACGGCCATGCAAGGCGGAACGCGCGCCCACGATGCCCAGCCCGTGTGCATCCGGCCAGGTGCGCTGGCGCATGCGTTGACGACCTCGAGTCGCCTCCATACACTCCAGCTTACCCATCGATGGTCCGCGCGTCGCGGCCTCTTGGAGCGATGGGCCCGTGTTTTTCGCTTTTTTTGTAGAGTGCCCCGACCGGCGCGAAGGTTCGCGCCACCGCGAGACCGGAAGCGTCGGCCATTCGTCTGAGTTGCGGGCGCGATCGCAACACAGCGGACCACCACCTGCGTTCCCGGTAAAAAACGCCTGGGAAACGGTTTGTTCCGTCGCCCCTTCCATCCGCAAAAGATAATCGGAACATGACAGACACGAACCGACCATCGATCGAGACGCTTACCATCAATACGATTCGCACGCTGGCGATGGACGCCGTGCAGGCGGCCAACAGCGGTCATCCCGGCACGCCCATGGCGCTGGCGCCGGTGGCGTACCGCTTGTGGCAGAAGCGGTTGCGGTTCGATCCCGACGCGCCGAACTGGGCCGCCCGCGACCGCTTCGTGCTTTCGTGCGGCCACGCCTCGATGCTGTTGTACGCCATCTTGCACCTCGCACAGGTCAAACAACTCGACGAAGCGGGCGAGCCAACCGGAGAGCTGGCCGTTCCGCTGGAGCACATCAAGAACTTCCGGCAGTGGGGCAGCCGATGCCCTGGACATCCTGAACGCCACTTGACCAGTGGTGTGGAAACCACCACCGGCCCACTTGGTCAGGGCGTCGCCAATGCGGTCGGCATGGCCATCGCGCAGCGGTGGCTTTCGGCCCGACTAGATCGCCCGGGCTATCGGCTATTCGATTACAACACGTATGCCCTTTGCAGCGACGGCGACCTGATGGAGGGAGTCGCCAGCGAGGCGGCCTCGCTGGCTGGTCATTTGCGGTTGAGCAATCTCTGCTGGATTTACGACGACAACCATATCACGATCGACGGCGACACGTCGCTGACTTTCAGTGAAAACGTGGCCCAGCGTTTCCAGTCGTATGGCTGGCACGTTACGCGGGTCTCAGACGCCAACGACTTGCAGCAACTCGACGCGGCGTTCGAAGCCTTCGACCAAACAG
Source organism: Planctomycetaceae bacterium (assembly GCA_015493185.1). Classification (GTDB taxonomy): domain Bacteria; phylum Planctomycetota; class Planctomycetia; order Pirellulales; family JAEUIK01; genus WGDQ01. Next base: position 122 of record WGDQ01000967.1, on the reverse strand, counting down.
ACGATCGGCCGACATTGATCATCGTTCGCAGCCACATTGCCTGGGGCGCACCAACCAAGCAAGACACACCGGCTGCACACGGCGCGCCGCTGGGCGAGGACGAAATTCGCCGCACCAAGGCT
>WGDQ01000966.1 GCA_015493185.1 Planctomycetaceae bacterium | reverse complement strand
CGCACAACGCCGGCGCTCGGTCACACGCATTGAGAAACGTTTGTCTCACAACCCCAAAACGACAACAACGCGCGATCAAAAAAACATCGCCCGACCCGGCCCGCACGATCCACCTGCGGCGGGCCGCAATGGTTTCAGCCCGTTCCACAAATCACGGGCCTTCATCGCCGGGATACATCAAGGAAGTAAATAGCCATGCTAGTCGCGCAAGCCAATGTCGGCAGTTTGCTGACCAACCCCATCATCATTGTCCTGCTTGTCGGTGCATTGATCGTCGGGCTCGTCTTCCTGGCGGTTCTCGCCCGCTTCTTCCGGCTCTATTTGCAGTCGTTGGCCACGGGGGCGGGCATCGGGCTGCTCGACATGCTGGGCATGACCTTCCGCAAGATCAATCCGGCCGTGATCGTGCGCAGCAAAATCATGGCCGTGCAGGCGGGGCTCGGCGACGAAACCGGCATCACCCGTGCCGCGCTCGAAGCCCACTATTTGGCCGGTGGCAACGTGCCTTTGGTTGTGCGGGCGATCATCGCGGCCGATAAGGCCAAAATCAACCTTTCATTCAAGCTCGCCACGGCCATCGACCTGGCCGGTCGCAACGTGCTCGAAGCCGTGCAAACCAGCGTTTATCCCAAAGTGATCGACTGCCCCGCCCCCAATGCCGCGCGGCCATCGCTCGATGCGATCGCCAAAAACGGCATTCAGCTCAAAGTGAAAGCCCGCGTCACGGTACGGGCCAACCTGGAACAACTCATCGGCGGGGCCACCGAAGAAACCATCATTGCCCGCATCGGCGAGGGCATTGTCAGCGCCATCGGTTCGGCCGAAACGCATTACGAGGTGCTCGAAAATCCCGACCGCATTTCTCGCACCGTGCTTGCCCGCCGGCTCGATTCGCAGAGCGCTTTCGAAATCGTCTCGATCGACATCGCCGACGTCGACGTGGGCGAAAACATCGGTGCCCGCCTGCAAGCCGATCAGGCCGAGGCCGACATGCGGGTGGCCCGCGCCAATGCCGAAGGACGCCGCGCGATGGCCGCCGCCCGCGAACAAGAAATGACCGCCAAGATCGAGGAAAGCCGCGCCAAACGCATCGAGGCCGAAGCCGAAGTGCCCAAGGCCATTGCCGATGCCTTCCGCAGCCGCAAACTCGGCATCCTCGACTACTACAAGCTCCGCAACGTGCAGGCCGACACCGACATGCGCACCGCCATCGCCAGCGGCAGCATGTCCAGCAACGGCAAGGAAGGCTGATCGCCCGTGGCTGTTTTCTTCACCACCCTACCGCTTGGGTCGCTTGGCCTCTCGGCCGTGCCGATTGCCGGCATTATGGATCTCATCGTCGACATCATCGCGCCGCTGCTGCCGTTCATCTTGATGATTCTTTACGTCGTGGCGCAGGTGCTTGGGCGGCAGTCGAAACAATCGCAGCAGCGTGGCGGCCGCGCCCAGCAGCCACGGCGCGCCCCCCAGCGTCCGATGGCACAGGGGTCCGGCGGCGCGCCCAGTCCTGCGGACGAGGTCGAGGAGTTTCTGCGTCGCGTCGCCCAGCGCCGGGCCGGTGGTCGTCCGGCCGATGTCGAGGTGTTGCGTCCGCCCCCGCCTCCGCCGGAGCAAAAAACACGTCGCCTCGTTCCCGAGCGACCGCAGAAACCGCGGGGCGCCGAGCCTGAAAAAATCCACCGCAAGCCGCTCCCCTCGCACGAACCGAAAAAGCAGCCCACGGTTTCTGCCGAACTGGCCGAGAAACAAACGACGGCTGAGCCGCCCAAACCACGTCGCCGAAAGCGGCCTCCCGCATCGCGCTCGCACGCCAAACGCCCCGACGAGTCGGCTGTGACACACGCCGTCGAGCAGATCGAACAACACGTCCACACGGTGTTCGACCATCAGCTTGGCCACCTCAGCTCACACCTGCCTGAGATCGAAGATGTGTCGCTCGACGTTTCCACGGCCCAGCGGCGGCGGAACGAAGCCGAAATGGTTGCGCAGGGGCTTATCCAAATGCTCACCACGCCCCGTGATTTGCGTCGCGCGATCATCTTCCACGAAATCTTCGATCGCCCCGTCGACCGTTGGCGCGACGATGCCTGAAAAACCGGGTAGCCACGTGGCCAGATAAGGCAGCCCAAACGGCCGGCACCGTAGGCCGCAACACGTATACAACGACCAACCCGCGTTTCCAACGGGTGCGGTCGCTGCCGATCTTTTCCAGACCGTCCGCCCTCCGCCCAAAGGCCCGACGGCTTCAGACGGACGATGAATCGTTTCCAAAACGAAGCTGCCAGCCCGTTGTCGCGTTCCACGGGGCCGCTAAAGCCGCCGTGGTTTTACGACATGCCCTTGGACAAGC
>WGDQ01000965.1 GCA_015493185.1 Planctomycetaceae bacterium | reverse complement strand
CTCCAGAAATGTCAGCGATTCGCCTTATCATCAACGGAGCTGCCGGTCGGATGGGCCAGCGGCTCGTCGCTCTGGCCCACAACGATGCTGACTTCCAGCTTGTCGCGGCCCGCGAAAGCGCCAACCATCCGCGGCTTGGGCAAGATGCCGGCACCACCGCGGGCATCGGTCCCATCGGCCTGCCCATCGGCCCACACTTGCCGGACGAAGCCGACGTGGTGATCGACTTTTCCACGCCCGAGGGCACGGTGGAAATTGTCGATGCCTGCCTGAGCCGCGGCTGGCCACTGGTGCTGGCCACCACCGGTCTTTCGGCCGAGCAGCAGCAGCATGTCTTGTCTGCGGCAGAAAAGATTCCGCTGCTTTGGGCGCCCAACATGAGCCTTGCGGTCAACCTTTTGATGAAGCTGTCGTCCATTGCGGCCCGCGCCTTGAAAGACCACAGCTCCGGCGTCGATGTCGAAATCATCGAACGCCATCATCGCTTCAAGGAAGACGCCCCCAGCGGCACCGCTCTGCGGTTCGGCGAAATCATCGCGGCCGAAATGGGGCAAACCCGCCAGCAACACGGCCGTTCCGGGCGTCCTGGCCCTCGTCCTCGCGACGAAATCGGCTATCACGCCTTGCGCGTGGGCGACAACCCTGGCGAACACACCATCGTGTTCGGCATGCTGGGCGAAACCATCGAATTAGTGGTTCGTGCCACGAACCGCGATTGCTACGCCCAGGGTGCGTTGGCGGCCGCCAGGTTTCTGGCCGGTCGGCCGCCGGGACGCTATGGCATTGAAGACGTGCTGGGCCTATGAATCATGGCCAAATGCGAAGAAGGCTACCTCTGTCAGGTCTGCGGCGGCGAGGTCGAAGACATCACCGATAGCGATCTCTACTTGCGCTACGTGATTGGCCAACTCGACCCCGAGCTACTGCACACCACCCCCGAGCGCCACATCCGTTGCAATCCCGTGCTGGCCCAATACATCGTCGACGACCGCTTCGCCCCGGTCACGGTCGATGGCCCCTTCGACAAACGATCGCTCGATGCCGAGTTCGTACGGCAGCAAGAATCGCTCGTCACTCGAGGCTGGCGTCGTCTGATCGAGCTTGCAAGCCAAACCGATGTGTCGCTGCTCGATTACCCGCTGCCTGAAGTTCGCGCCCGTTGGCAACATCCCCCGCCCAACAATCACCATCGCTAAGCGGCCCGCGTGGCCGGCTGCCACACATCAACATGGCGCACCCGAGGACGGTCCACCTCAACATGGCGCAGCTCAGCATGGCGCACGTCGGAACCGCAACTCGGCATAGTGCTCACGACAACCTTCACAACGAACGTGCCTCTGAAGTCGAGCGTCGTTGGCGGTCGATCGCGCTTCGGCCCGCGGCGTCGCTTGCCCCTTTCGCACAAGCCGCCCGAGCAAGGCGCGAAGACAGCCGCTCGCCAAGATGCCGAAGAACCGTTTTCTTTGCTCAAGCACGTTTGCCCCGAACACCTTGCGTCGGCCGAGGCTCGTCCACTGCATGGATTCGCCGGCAGCGTTCACCTGCGCGTCATGCCGGCTCGCCAAGGCCCGAGCCAGCGGTGTCTGAGCCCTTGGCGGCCAGGTCGCCCGCCAAAACCAGTGCACCGTACAGCACCACCTCTTGTCCCAGGGCCGCCGGCCGTAGCGTGTAACTACCGACCAGCGGCGGAAACACGTAGCGAGCGGTCTGCCGCCGCAGCGGTTCGAGACACAGCCGCTCGCCCATCAGCGATACACCGCCGCCAATCACCACAACCTCGGGCGACAAGAGCGTGATCATCTGAGCCACGGCCCACCCCAGCGTTTGCCATGCCTGGTCGAGCACTTCGGCAGCCAGCCGGTTTCCAGCCGCAGCTGCTTCGGCCACGTGCCGCGTTGTCAGCCGCTCCAGGTCGCCACCACACTGGGCCATCAACGCCTGCGCGTCGGCTGCATAAGAATGCGAGTCCCCACCGCCACGGCCGCCTAGGTCATTGGCTTTCGCCTGCGCGCATCGCCGGCGGGCCGTTGCGGCAATGCCCCACCCCGAACTGGCCGACTCCACATTTTGCGTCGGCTCGGTCGCCTCGGGCCCCGGTCGCAAATGCCCGATTTCCGCGGCGGCGTTTCCTGCCCCTTGGTAGATCTGCCCATCAACAATCCAGCCGCCGCCAATGCCGGTGCCTATGGTGATGTAAAACACGCGTCGCCGTCCACGTCCGGCCCCAAAGCGCGCTTCAGCCAAACCTGCCGTATCGGCATCGTTGGCCACAACGGCCGGCAGTCGCAGATGCTCACCACACCAGGCGGCCAGCGGAAAATTGGTCCAGCCCTCAATGTGATGGCTCTTGATCACGCGTCCGGTACGCGCGTCGACGGGTCCGCCGAAACCGATGCCCGCGGCCGTGAATTCATAGCGCCGGCTCAGCTTTGCGGCGCGTTGCCGGATGCCTTCCAGGATGCCGGCCGCCCCGTGCTGCGGCTCGACTTCAAAACGCTCGACCGCCTCGGGCGGCGAACCGTCGGCTCGGCCCGCAGCCAATTGGATTTTGGTGCCACCGATTTCGATGCCCAGCAACATCGCTCCATGTTCCCCAACCAGCCGGTCACCGCTTCAACAACGCTTCCGCGCACACAATGCTTCTCTGCTTTTCTGCCAGCCTTCGCTTCTCTGCCAGACTTCTTGGCCGGCAACCCATCTCTGCCAACAGCCCACATCCGCCGGCAACCGTTTTCAACGAGCAGAACACTTGCACGCGCTCTGACAATCGCCGAGCGGCTCAGCGCCCGTCATGCTCTCGCTTGCTTCCTGTCATGCTCTTGCTCGCTTGCCGCGGCTCGCGCTTGTCTGCTGCGGCTCGCGTTTGGCGCATGTCGGTCGCGTCCCTCGGCGTGCAAGACACGCTTTCTCCCAACGGGCGGCAGCTCTCGCCGTACCAGAGAGAAAAAAACCATCGAACAAAAAGCAGAACACCGGCTGCGGTGCCTCGAGGCCGATGCCCAGGCATTGGAAAAGCCCGCCGCTGCCAGGACGGCCGTGCCCTTGGACGTCAAACCGATGCCTTTTCCGGCGAGTAGCGGCCTTCGTGGTTGATGCGTGCGAAAACGTCGTTCAACACGAAATGGAACAGGCACAGATGGATGCTTTCCACCATGCCCATATCGTCCAGTGGCACGTGCAGTCCGCCTTGGGCCATCTGCCGCAACTGTCCCCCGTCGAATCCCGTCAGACCAAACGTCTTCAGGCCATGCCGGTTGGCCCAGTCTACGGCGGCCAACACGTTGGGGCTGTTGCCCGATCCGCTAATGGCAATCACCAAATCGCCCGGTTGGCCGTAGTTCATCAACTGCTGCACGAAAATCTGGTCGTAGGCCAGGTCGTTGCCCACGGCCATAATCCAGCCCAAATTGTCGGTCAGGCTCATCACCTTGAGCCGCTTTTTTGATTCGTCGTTCAAATCGCTTTCGCGCAGCGTGCTCTTGCCCAGGTCTTCGCTCATGTGCGTGGCCGTGGTGCCCGAACCGCCGTTGCCGAAGATGTAAACGAATTTTTCGTTTTCCCATGCCTCGTAAATCCGGTCGGCCATTTGCTGGATTTCGGCTCGATCCACGCGATCCAATTCGGCGTGCAACCGGTCGAGGTACTGGTCAACATTCAGTGTGGCGCCAAGCATGGGGTTCGCTTCTCCCGCAAAAGTTCTCTTCGCAAAACGTTTAAGACCATCTGAAATTGGCGGGCCTTCGCCCACAAGGCGGACAGGTCTGAAAGAAAGATACGCCACGAAGGAACCACTGAAAACGCAAGTTGGTCCTCGTGTATCTTTCGCCGCTTATCAACCTTCTTTCCGCTGCTCCATTCGGTCGTTCGACCGAATTGTTGCGTTGAAGACAACCGGCCACCGCGTGCCGGCAAACCGCAACTAGCCGTTCGGGCATCTGCCGGCTACCGCCGCCACCAATCCTAACAAGGCACACCACCAGCGGCCAGCCGTCGCCCTCGGTGCATCACGGGTTGATCCATCCGCGCCAGCCGCCGCACACCGGCGTCGGTCTTCACCGGTCTTCACCGGCCATCAGCGGTCCTCAGCGGTCAACACCCATCAATGCCAACCAAGGTCAATCGGTACCGGCTGCCAACCGCTCGGCGCTCATCGCCACCACTCGGCGCTCATCGCCACGCTTCGGCGGCGGTCGCGGTCCCGCGGGGCCGATCGCTGCGCGGCCTGCACGCAATGCGCGCCGTCGGACGATTCGACTGGTTCACGAAATCTGCGCTTCGCGCTGTCCGCGAGCCACGTCGATCACTGCGACCAAAAACCACCCGACCAGAAAGAACACCAGCACGCTCACAATCGCGATTCGCGCACTGCCCGTGACGTAAATTACCAATCCAAACAGCGCGCTGCCCATCCAACTGGTCGCCTTGCCCGAGAAGTTGTAGAAGCCGAAAAACTCAGCCGAGTGGGCCTGGGGTGTCATCACCCCCATGATTGCGCGAGCCACGGCCTGCGTGCCCCCCATCACCATGGCCAACACAGCCCCCATGATCCAAAACTGCGTTTTCGTCGTCACGAAATAGGCCGAAAGCACCAACGCCACCCAAATACCCAAACACAACATCAACGTCGGTTTCCGCCCCAAGTGGTCGGCCACATAACCAACGATCAACGCGCCGGGCAACGCCAGAATTTGAATCATCAGAATCAGCGCAATCAAATCGCCCAACACAAAGCCGAGTTCTTCCTTGGCAAACACCGACGCCTGATTGATCACCGTTTGAATGCCGTCGTTGAAGAACAGAAAGGCAACCAGGAAAATGAACAGCGTCCGATACTTGCGCACGCTTCGCAATGTCTGTCCCACCTTGCGCACGGCGTCGCTCACCGCTTGCCGCGTCGAAGGCGCCACATCGGGCGGTCGTCCTCGATCACGCAAAATAGCCACGGTCGGAATGCTGAACACACCCCACCACAAGCCGAGAATCAACAGCCCATACTGCAAACGCGGTGGCAACACCGCGTCGTAGCTGCGTACTTCGCCGCGCTGCCAACCAAAGGCCAAACCATTTTCTCCAGGCAACTGAAGCGGCAGCCCATCCGCCCCGTCTTGTCCTTCGCCTGATGTCTTGGCTGTTGTCGCTGCCGCCGGCAAACGCCGCGCATCGGGCAGTTCGTCGGGCAGGCCACGCTCGATCAACTCATCCCGATTCCACGTACGAAAGCGGTCCTGATCGGTCAGCCACAGGTAGCCGGGCTCGGCATACGAACCGAGCGTTCCGAAATCGAACCGCAACACGACGGCACGCCCGGCCCCATCGTGCCCCTCGATTTCCAATGCCTGCACGGCCGCTTCGCCACCGGTGCCTGAGGCAACGCCGGCCACGCGCACTCTTAGCGGTGGCGAATCGAGCCGCACCGATTGCGATACCACTTTCGACTCGCCCCGCTGCGTCGACACTTCGCCGGCCAGACTGGATCCTACAAACACCCGCGTCGGCCCGCGTGGTCGGGCCGGATCGCCCAAGCGAACGCGAACCTCGTATTCGCCGGGCGGCAGGTCGACGGCGAATTCCGCGTCGCGCGTGGCGACGAAGTCCATCGTTAGCTTATTCCCGCTCGGCAGCCCCAACCGCTGGCCGTTCTGCAATACGGCAATGGCCAGCACCAAGGCCAACGCGCCACCGATGTAGCCCATCGCAAAGCCGTAGCCCGACACGCGATTGATCGTCTCGTCGTCGGTAATCTCCGGCAGAAAACCGTTGTAAAACGTCAGCGACAACTCGAAACATAACGATGAGACGAAAAGAATGCCGACGGCCAGCCAGTTCCACTGGTAGGGCACGAGCCACAGCGAGGCCATGGCCCCGGCGCCCACAAAAGCCGTTGCCGCCAACCATCGGCGTTTGCTCGCCGCCGCATCGGCCACGGCACCCAACACCGGCGAGAGCAGCGCGGCCAGCAGCATCGAAGCCGAGATCGTCCACGCGTAAACCGTTGGTCCCGCCTTGCCGGGCACCAACACGGTTGTGATGTACATCATCACCACCGTGATCAGCAGCGTGGAATATGCGCTGCTCGACCAGTCGTACATGGTCCAGGCAAACACTTCCCAGCGGCCGGCTGGCCGGTGGGAGTGGGTCG
>WGDQ01000964.1 GCA_015493185.1 Planctomycetaceae bacterium | reverse complement strand
CGTTGCGCCAATTGGGCCTGGGCCTGCTCTAAATCTTTTTCGGCGGCCTGGCTCTGCTGAGCCGAACGCCCGGCTTGATCGGCCGACGCCTGCTGCCCGGTATCGCCCATTCGGGCGGCGCACTGCGCGACGCTCTTTTCGGCCGCGTCAGCCTGAAGTCGCTTCAATCGGCGAGCGAAACGACGCGCCCGCTGTTCGAGCTCCCGCTGCTGGCGCGTGAGACGTTTCAATTGCTCGCGGCGCTGCTGTTCGTCTGCTATTTTTGCAGCGTGCCGCATCTTCTTGCGCAGCCCTTCCTGTTGGCGGCGAATTTCGGCCAACTGACGTTCGGCTTCGCGCAGCTTTTTCACCAATCTTTCTAGCTGCTGCTCGCGACGATTGGCCAGAATGTCAAGCATCTCTTCCAGATCGCTGGCAACCTGCTGCTGAGCGGAGACTGCCTGTCCCATGCGATTGCGGCGCACCTGCTCGGCGATCTGGCTCATTTGGCCGCTAAGCATCGTGTCTTGCGCGTGGTGCAGCGCGTCGTCGATGATCTCCGCAGCCAAAGGGTCTTCGGCGGCCAAATGCTGCTGCATCTGTCGCAAACGCTGGCGAAGCGAATCGAACTGGCGAGCAAGATCCTGTTGTTGCGCAGCCAGCTTCTTCGCGTCCGCCTGCTGCTGTGGCGTTAGCTCATCAACCGATTTGGAAAGCGTCTGCCGAGCCAGCCGGGCCGTTTCTTCCGCCACTTGTTGCTGGCTGGCCCGTACATCGGCCAACTCGCGATGCAGACGCCGGAATTGATCCCATTGCGAAAGGCCCGCGAGCGCTTGTTCGAGTGCAGCAACGATCTCTTGCTGGTGCTGCTCGGCCGTTTTCAACGACTGCTTCAGGGTTGGTGCGGCGTTGGATCGGTCGTTCTGCGTCGATGAGCCTGTGTCGTGCGTTTCCAGGTCGGTTTGCGCGGCCTTCAGGGCCGCAGTGAGTTCTCGTTGGACGATCGGCAGGTGATCGTTCGACAGACGATCCAGTTCGGAGGCCAGATCGTTCATGCGTCCGGCTAGATCGGGGTTGTCGATCTTATTGTTGGCCAGATCTGCCAACAGCGATCGCACTTGCTGCCGGATGCCATCGGTCGGATGTCTCAAGGTGCGATCAACCTGTCGTTGTCCCAGTTCCGCCGTTTGAAGTTGATCCACATCGGCTTTGTTCAGTCGTCCCACACGTTCGGCCTGGATTTGGACCGCCGTCGTTTTCTGGCGCGCCTTGCGCTGGAGTTCCAAGGCGCGAGCCAACTCGCCCAGAATCACGCTTTGGCGCTGCGCAAGACGATCTTCCAACTGCTCGTCCGTAACCACAAAGAGACGTCGCCGAGGACTTTCGCCGGTCGACGGCACGTCGTCGGTTGCCGTGGCGAAAAACGTGAGCTGAGTTCCCGGTGACAGTTCCAGCGGCGCGATCTCCCAGACATATTCGACCGTTTGAACGTCGCCCGATGACGAGGCGTTGTCCGCCGGTGCCGAAGGTGCCGGTGCGGTGCGATCCCTGGCTTCGGGAGCGGGAGAGTTCTGTTCGCGTTCGCTGTGACCGTTTTGCTGGCGGGGCGAGTCGTACAGTATCACACGGGCAGGCGCGGCCGGAGGCTCGACGTCGCGTGCGTAGTTGAGTGCGATGCGGCTGAGGCGCAAATCGTCTTTCGCCACAATTTTCATTGGTATCACGGCACGCGAAGTCACGTACACATTGCCCGGCGGCTCATCGATTGATACCGAGGGCGCCAGGTCCTGAACCGCACGCAGGTCGTAGCGTTGATCCTGGCCTCCCGTCAAACCGTCGCGTCCCTCAAGCACAAACCAATAGCTGCCCGACTCTTCAACCACCAGGCTGTTGTTGCCATCTTCGCCCACGACGAAGCGAAAGCCATCTTCGAAAACTTTGGCCGCGTAGGTTTTGCCGTACGAGGTTTCGATGGTGACTCGTCGCACGGGCTTGGTCGTGGCACCGGTGAAGATGGCTCGGGTTCCGACCAGCGCACGGATCGATCGCCCGCTGGTTCGTGGAGACCATCCGGTGTAGTCCGGATACCGCAGCTCGATGCGCAGCTCTGTCAAGGCCGGTGGTTCAACCACTTCGACGTCGATCCAAGGCATCGAGTTGTCGTCGCCACCATAGGCTCGGTAGGAAAACGGGCGCGTCACGCCTTCGCGTCGAGCCAGCAGCGTATCGCCAACCAACAGCATCGGTTGTTCTTCCACAATGGCCTGCCCGTTCCCGTCGACCATGCGGTACTGGATCCAGGCTTCTTGCGGAAGTTTGGCGCCTTGGGCATCAACCAACTCGACCTCGAAATCGTCTCCCAGCGCGACGCGACGCACGGCATGTCGAAACTGTAAATGATGACGCTGCGGCCAAGGTTGGTTTGCGAACGGATTGAGCAAGCGCACCACCGCCACGCGGGCTGCGGTCGGTTCCAGAAAGGAAAGGATTGCTGCGATCAGGCACACGATCGCCGCGGCGCCCAGAGCGTGCCGCGCCGGTCGGGTCTCGATGGCTTCATTCAAGTCGAGCGAACGAACCGCGGCCGTGGTTTCCTCGATCACGGCTTGTCGTAAAGTCGGCGATCCCCTTTGTGGGTCGTCATCCGGTTGTTTCAAAAACTCAATCGTGCTGGCAAGCCGGTCCTCGAGTTGGGGAAACCGCCGCTCGATACGCAGCGCCACTTCAAGATCATCCAGCGGTCGAAAAATCGCAGCGATCAGGTAT
>WGDQ01000963.1 GCA_015493185.1 Planctomycetaceae bacterium | reverse complement strand
CGGATGTACAAGCTGCCACGCCATTGGCAACTCGAAACCTGAAAAGGTCGAACCCAAGGCGCACGGCACGAATCTTTCCATGGTCGGCCGCCGGATTCGTCGCTCGTGGTTCGATCGTTGGGTACGCAACCCGGCACGCATCGTGCCACGCATGGAAATGCCCGCTATTCGCACGCCAATTCACGGCGTGCTCGACGAACGGCTCGACACCCAGTTGAGCGCCGTCTGGCACGTGCTGAATCTACCTGGCTTCGATCCGCCCAAGCCCAATCCGATTCGCGTTGTCCGTTCGACGAATCGGCCCGAAGTTCAAGAAGCAGCCCACGTGCTCACCGATGTGATCGAAGTCGGCGAGCGAACATTCATCCAACCGCTGCTCATCGGCCTCACAAATCGGCACAACGTGCTCTTCGACCTCGAGGGCTTCCGTCTGGCTGGTTGGTGGCTAGGCGATACGGCCCAACAGCGAACCCGCGGCAAAACGTGGTACTGGGAGCCCGGCGGTCCTTCAGTTTTGCCGTTCGACAGTGCGACGCCCGAATTGCTGGTCGTCTCGCCATCGGGCGTTCGCTACCGGCCGCGAAAGGTGGGGCAATTCATCACCCAGTTCGACCGTTTCGAAAAAGTGCAACAGGGCAGGGGAGTGCGCTTCAGCACACGTTTGCTCTTATCTCCAAGCGATGCAGCGGTGCCGCAACCCAGCGCTGCCTCGCATTCGGTCGAGATTGTGCAAACCATCACGCCGGTCTCCCAGTCTGCGACAAGCCGACTCGATGGCGACGCCGCCCACGTGGCTTTGCCACACGGCTTCCAGCGGCAGCTCTCGATTCAGGGCATTCCCGTCGGTTGGACCGTTCGTTGGCGTGTGCTGCCTGTCACGGCAGACGACCGGCACCGCTGGCGTGTGGAAGCGAACCATCTCGATTACGTCTCGCCCACAACCAACCTTCGCGTGGTCTGCACGCCGGCCGAACAGCATCGGCTGACGACAACACAAGACGGAATCTGGCTCCAAATGCTGGCAGGCAAACAACCACTCGAGGCATCTCTTACGTACACCACGCGGCTGCCTGTCGACCGTTACTCTCAATCGCCACCGGCCGCACCGCAGCGCAAGCCGCATCGCGTCGACGTGGCTCCCGGCCTGTCGGGCGTTCGCCTGCCGATCACCGACGAGCCCATGCCCACAGGGTTTGCCTGGCGCCGCGACGGCACGCTGGTGTTCTCGTCGCTAAAAGGGCGCGTGTGGCTGGCGCGCGACACCGACGGCGACGGCTTGGAAGACCAGGCATGGCCAACGAGCGATGAGTTGGCGGCTCCCTACGGCGTGGCCACCGGTGAACATTGGATCGACGTGATCAACAAGTACGCCCTGCTACGGCTCTACGACGATGATGGCGACGGGCAGGTCGATCGCGTCGAAACACTGGCCTCGGGATGGGGCCATACGGACGACTATCACGATTGGGCCGTAGGCTTGCCTCGCGATGCGGATGGCAACTACTACGTGGCCCTGCCATGCCAGCAAGACAATCGCTCACCAGCCGCCGCCCGCTGGCGCGGCTCGATTCTTCGTCTTTCGCCCAACGCCACGAACAACGAGAGGGTGCGTTACCGCATCGAGCCGATCGCTGCCGGCCTTCGCTTTCCAATGGGATTGGCCCTTCGCCGCGATGGCACTCTGCTGGCAACCGACAACCAGGGCAATTACACGCCGTTCAACGAGCTGAACCATATTTTGCCCGGTCGTCGTTACGGCTTTATCAATCAGCTCGAGCGCCGGCCCGATTTCCATCCGCCGTTCGAACCGCCGGCCATCAACATACCGCACCCCTGGACGCGCAGTGTGAACGGCATCTGCTTTCTGCCGTCGGCGCCGCAGCAGCCCGACACCCCGCAGCAAAACCGTGTAGAACCGATCGACTACGGGCCTTTCGCCGGCCACCTGATCGGCTGCGAATACACCACGCGGCAGTTGATCCGCATGTCGCTCCAGTTCGTCGGCGATACACTGCAAGGCGCGGTTTACCCTTTCACACAGCCGGCGGAAAAAGAGGCCGATAACCTGCTGGGCCCCGTTGTGTGTGCCGTCGGCCCCGGCGGAGCGCTTTATGTCGGCAATATGCGCGATAGCGGCTGGGGCGGGGGCACCAACCGCGGTTCCATTGTACGATTCGTTCCCACAGGCAAGTGGCCTTTGGGCATTGCCGAGGTCCGCGCGCGTCACGACGGCTTCACGATCGAATTCACAGGCCCAGTCGATCGCCGGGCAGCGGCCGACGTGCGCCACTACAAAATCGCCTCATATCGCCGCATTCCCACGCCGGCTTACGGTGGTCCCGATGTCGACCGGCGAGATGAATCGATTTTGCAGCTCGATGTCGCGCCCGATGCCCGCCACGTAACGGTTCATCTCGAGCCGCTGCGAAAGGGATTCGTTTACGAGTTTCATCTGGCCGCTATCGGTCCGAACCACACATCGCTGTGGCCGGCCGAAGCCTACTACACCGTTAACGCAGTGCCACCGCCACCCGACGAAAACGAATCGCGCCCGGTCGCTCCGTCCACTCGCGCCGACAGTGATAACTGACCTGTGATCGGCCTCGGCAGTCTCTCGGTCGCCTCGCGATGGCCAAACATCGCCAATCAGAAAGTCGCTTGGTCGCAACACCACCGCAATCGCATACTTCTCAAAAAGGACCACCCGACGATAGCAAAAGACGTGCAGCCTCGGGGTCATCGCTACCTCTACGG
>WGDQ01000962.1 GCA_015493185.1 Planctomycetaceae bacterium | reverse complement strand
GTTGTTGATCGTTCGCGGTGTGCCCGCTCGCCAACCGAACCGCTCGGTCGCCCGCCGATTGTTCCGACCAGGCATGCGCCACAGCCGACTGAGCACCGGGGCGAGATAGTCGACGGCTCGTACGCGGCTTGGAAGACGATGGCTTACGGGTTGAAACGGTAGCGGACGACATGGCCGAAGCCGCCTCGGCATCGCTCGCTTGGGGCGCCGAAGTGTTTGCCGCCGACGTAGCGACGACAGCCACGCCCGGCGCAGGCTGGTGCGTGGGCTCCAGCAGGCGTTGTCCGTCCTGGAGGCGAGAGTGGCCTGCCTCGTGAGTGCCAACGGTAGATGACGACGCAGCTTTGGGTGATGCCTCGTGCGACGTTCCCCGCTGTTCGCCGGATCGAGCTGCTTCGGCAGCCTCGGGCAGCACGGCGTCGGGCGTCGGCGGTGCGTCGGCGTCGCTTGAAACGGCCGACGTGCCCGGCTTGTTCGATCGCGCAATGGCGCGAACCGTCCGTTCTGATACGGTCGTGGTGTTCGAACGCCTGCTTGAGGATGGGGGTATAGCCGTAACCGACTTGACCGGCACCGATGGCGACGGCTGAGGAACCAACGATTCTGCGGCGCTCTCAGAGGTACCGTGAGCACCGTGCGGGCCTTGGAACAACGGACCTAGCCACTTGGACCAACGTCCGCTCTGACCATAGGCGGGCGAAACATCCACTTCTGCCAGTCCGATAGCGAGCAGAAGCAACGAACCACCCAGCATCGGGATCACAAACCGTCGCATGGTCTCATTCTCCATGTGGAGCTCTCCGACGTCGCGGGCAAGTCGGCCACGAGAATCCAGCTACCCCCGGCGGCGCCCAATCGGCGCACGCGCCCGCGGACTTCCGCATCGGGTGTATCGGCCATGCGGGTCGTAGGGGTTGACGAAAAGCGCGAAAGATTGCCGGTTCCGTAGGCGCGGCCGGGTGAACCAAACCACGGCCGACCGGGAACCCGCGCGGCAAGCCCTTCTGCGTTGCCAAGGGCGATGTGCTGTGAGAGAGAGCACTATGAACGGGCGCAACTAGTTTTTGAAAAACAGGTTGCGGCAAGACCTGGTGGGCGGCGTATCGGCCCGTACAGCGCACACACATACGCGCACACATAACGGTGCACGCTGCGGTGAGCGCGAAAAACGTAGTTCGAGAACGAGCCGGAATGAAGAACGTCCGGCGCCACGGATGAGCCGTGCGACCGTCGGAAGGGCCGCTGTCCTACTTGGGCGCCATGCGGATGGCTCCATCGAGCCGAATCGTCTCACCGTTGAGCATCGGATTTTCGACGATGGCCTGCACCAGCGCGGCATATTCAGATGGTCGGCCCAGCCGCGGCGGAAACGGCACCTGCTTGCCGAGCGACTCGCGGGCTTCTTCTGGCAAACCGGCCATCATGGGCGTATCGAACAGCCCCGGCGCGATGGTCATCACGCGAATGCCGAAGCGCGCCAGCTCGCGAGCAATCGGCAGCGTCATGCCGACCACACCGCCTTTCGAGGCCGAATAAGCCGCCTGTCCGATCTGGCCATCGAAAGCGGCCACCGAGGCGGTATTGATGATGACACCGCGTTCGCCCTCTTCGTTCGGCTCTCCGGTCGACATGGCCGCCCCGGCCAGACGAATGCAATTGAACGTGCCGATAAGATTCACTTCGACGATTTTCGAAAAAACTCGCAAATCGTGCGGGCCCTCTTTGCCCACCACGCGCATGGCAGCCCCGATACCGGCGCAATTGACCAGTCCTTGCACTCCGCCGAACTGCTGCCCGGCGATGTCGACCGCCTGCTGAACCTCCGACTCGCTGGTCACATCCACGTGAACGAAGCGAGCCGCCGCGCCCAATTCGTCGGCCAATGCCTGCCCCATCTCGTCGTTCAAATCCATGATGACGACGTTGGCTCCCTGTTCGCAAAGCCGGCGGGCCGTGGCCGCGCCCAATCCTGAGCCACCTCCGGTGATCAAAAACGTATTGCCTTTGATGTCCATCGTTCTACAGAGTTCCTTGTGTTCCTTGTTATCGAGTACCTGATGACTTTGCGTTGAGCGACGCTTCGAGAGCATGCACGATTAACGGGAACGCAGCATGGTACAAGTCCGCGAACGGACCGGGTGCGTCGCGCATCGCTCGTGGTTTTTGCAGGCGCTTGGCGATCCGCCCGCCCCGCGAGACAGCCGGCCGACTGTGTGGCCCGACCGATCGACACGAACAGCGGCCGTGCCGCGAAAACCGCGTTCCCTTCATCTTCATCCGCGAGGATCGGCAACGACCGCAGCATGCGATTGCAGACCGCTCGGCAAGGTCGCATGAACAGAGGGCCCGGTCGATTGCCAGCGGAGTGGAATCGCGCCGGCCGAACCTCAGTTGTTGAGAGCCGACGTTCCGATGCACCGGGCGAACCGGCGCGCCGCTCTACAGCAGCGTTCCTACCGCGGTGCTCGCGTGCTGTCGCCGCCTTGTCTGTTTGCGGCCGCTTGGCCTTGTGGGCCGACTCGCTTCTCCTCTTTTCCGTCTCAAATGCGTTCGATGATTGTGCACGTGGCCTGACCGTGCCCGATGCACATGGTTTGCAGGCCCAGTGTGCCGCCAGTTTTTTCCAGACCGGCCAGCATCTTCGACATCAGACCGGCGCCTGTCGCACCCAGCGGATGGCCGTGCGCGATCGCGCCGCCCCAGGGGTTGACCTTTTCCAGGTCGGCACCCAGCTCTTTGGCCCAAGAGAGCACTACCGAGGCGAAGGCCTCGTTGATCTCGATCCAGTCGATATCGTCGAGCGTGAGCCCCGCTTTTTTCAGGGCTTTCTGTGTGGCGGGAATGACGCCGGCCAGTTGCAGGGTCGGATCGTCTCCCACGGCCACACGGGCGCGAAACACAGCGCGCGGCTTGAAGCCATCCGCTTCGGCACGCTCACGCTCGCCTACCAGCACCGCGCTGGCACCGTCGGAAATCTGGCTCGAGTTGGCCGCAGTCACCACGCCGTTGCCGTCTGGTCGAAACACCGTGTTGAGGCTGGCGATTTTCTCCGGGTTCAGCTCGAAGCGAATGCCCTGGTCTTGCTCGACGGTGATTGGTTTGCCTTCGGCGTCGAGCCCTTCGGTGGGCAAGATCTCGCTGTTCCAACCTTCTTTGGCTGCCCGCGCGGCCCGGCGATGGCTTTCCATGGAATATTCGTCCACGTCTTTGCGCGAAAGCCCCCATTTCTCGGCCATGCGTTCGGCGCTTTCTCCCTGATGGATCAGCTCGAACTTTTGAAACAGCTCGGGATTCATCCGCGACAGATCGCCCACATCGCTGAACATGGGCGCGCGGGTCATATGTTCGATTCCTGCCGCGATGGCGTAATCGACGTCGCCGCCGGCAACCTCTTGAGCAGCGAAATGCACAGCCTGCTGGCTCGAGCCGCACATCCGGTTGAGCGAAACGGCGGGCACCTCGACCGGAAAACCGGCCAGCAGCACACCCAATCGGCCGATGTTGGCGCCTTGCTCGCCGGCCTGGCTAACACAGCCGGTCACCACGTCTTCGACTTTGGAGGGTTCGATGCCGGATCGCTCGGTCAGGCCCTTCAAGGCGTGGGCCAAGAGCGAATCGGGGCGGATCTCGCGATAAAAGCCATCTTGACGGGCAAAAGGCGTACGAACGGCTTCGAGGATTACTGGCTGCGGCATGGAACAACTCCTAGGCAGAGAAAACCGTAGCGGCCCGACGAACGTTTCGCCCGTCGCCACCTGCTACAACACGTGATCGAAAACGCGATATGAAAAAAATCGGCCGTAACCAGTCGCGGCCCCTTGGCCGGCGATCGGCTACGCGAAAAAAACCGGCGTGCATCATCGAAAGACGACAACCGCCGCGCTTCATGCGAACAAAACAAAGTGGCTGTGGTGGTGCCATCGCCGGCGACCTCATTCGTTTTGCTGGCCGCCTCTTTGACGAAACGTATGAGGTACCCTGCGGGGCGTTTGCACCCTACTGGCTGGCAGGGCCGGC
>WGDQ01000961.1 GCA_015493185.1 Planctomycetaceae bacterium | reverse complement strand
GCCCGATAGCACTGTCGGATGGTCGGCGCCGCCGCGGTAGGCCGCGCTGCCCGTTACGTTGGGTGTTCTTTGCCGACTGGGCAAGCGAGGAGTTTGCCGATTCTTCTTTTACTTTCGTCGACGCGGACACCGATGCAAAAGGAAGGCGCGTCATTGGGCGCGGCGCGTAACCCATATATCTTTTGCAGGGATCGTGCGGATGAGGGATCGGCCGCAATCGTGGACTTGGCCCATGTTGGGCTGTGTGGGGCTATTGTTTGCACTAAGCATCGCGGCTCCTCGGCAATGGCAGCGCATCGCGCGCATGCAGACCAACCGCCCTCCTGAGCGGATCGGCTCATGGCGCGATCGCCGTGCCCGCAGCGATCGACCGATGGTCCAGCAATCGCGCAGCCGGTCGCAACGCAAAGCGATGGCTCCCGATGCCAGCACGCTTTCGTCTGAAGATCCAGCGGTCGCGCCGCCAGACAATGCCGGAGTGAGGCACAATCCCGCTTCTGCCTCGTCGCCGGGTCTGCCGGTTCCACCAGAATCGGAAGCTGCCCACGATGCAATCCGGCCCGACACGTCGCAGCAGCCGGTAGAGGCTCTCACCCCTGAAACCCAGCACGATGGTGCGGCCGGCGAGCAGTTTCCTCGGCTCGATTTCGCCGACGAACCGGCGCTGACTCCCGCCGACGCGGCTGGCAGCATGCCCGACCAGTCGACGCTGGGCCCTTGGCCGGTTGAGACGTCGGACTCCGGCGACATTTCGCTCGGCTACGAAGCAGAATTCGGCACTGCCGTCGATGAGTCTGCGATCGACGAGTCTGCGGTCGACGATCATGATTCGACAAGTCGAATTCCCGAATTTGCCGTACCGGGGCCGACCACGCATCGTGGCAAGGTTGCCGCGGGCACCGCGACCGCGCCGACAACCGCAGACCGACAAGAGCCTGCCTGGTCGCACGACGCGCCGCAGGCCACATCGCTCGAAGAGCAACTCGATCGGTTTGCCTGGAACCCCGCCAGCCGGCAATGGGGCAATCGGGTTCGCCGGTTGCTCGACCGTTGGGCAGGGCTCGAACGCCTTAATGGCCCGCAGGCCGACGATGTTTTGAACGATCTGACCGAGGCGTTGCGCGACTCGGACCAGTTGATTGAGAACGTCGCCCATCGACCGCAAGTCGGCCCGCTGCGCCGAATCCAATATCACCTGGCCAAACGACTCGACGTTTGGTCGTCCGTCCATCGCTGGGAAGCCGCCGGTAGCGATCGCATCGTCGAACCGGTTTCGGCCGCTCGGCCCGACAGTGCCCGGCTTCGTGAGGTGCTCGACGCCCTTAAACGACGTTTGGCCGGCTCGCCCGAAGCCGATGGCTGGCGCCGCTACCTGATGCTGGATGCGCTCGAACAGATGGCTGATAACGACACGCCGGTGGTCAACGAGCACCACCGGCAGATCGTTCGCAAGGTTCTCGACCGCCTGCGCCGCGCGGGCCGATCGCAGCCCCATGCGCGATTCGTCCACGAACCCGAAATGGTGCGGCTGACCGCCGAACTGCAAAATTGGGCGGGGCAGCCGCTCGACGGCCGCTCGCTGTTGGACAACGTCGAACGATACGAGGCGTCGCGATTACCGAGCCAGGCCGAGCAGGTGGCGTTGGCAATCCAACGCTTGCGCTTGAGCGACGCGCGTGAAGCGGTGCTCTTGGCCGAGCAGCTCGAACAGCACTACCGCAATGGCAACATCCGACTGTCGATTCACCGCCACTTTCTCGACCGCTTATTGCCCGAGCAACGGCCGGCCTACGAAAACGTGCGGGAAACGATTCTCGGCATTCCGATTCGCGGCCGAAGCTTCACCACCGTGAAATTGCAATTTCGCTTGATTCCCGACGATCATCATGCCCGCATGGCGATCGTGGCCAGCGGCGCCACGCTTTCGCGCACCTCGGCCTACAACGAAGTGGCCACGATCCGCAGCCGCAGCCGAACTTTTTTCGAGGTGGAAAAGCCGATCGAATTCCGCTTCGACGGCTTGATCGCCCAACCCACCCGAGCCACGGCCAACACATTGGCTCGGCTGCAAGATGTGGAAACCGACTTCGATGGCATTCCGATTGTGGGCTGGCTGGTGCGCAGCGAGGCCGAGCGGCAATTCCACGAGCGACGCAGCGAGGCCCGGCGCGAGGCCGAACGGCTGGTGGCAGTTCGCGCATCGCAACAATTGGACGAGCAAAGCGCCGAGCCGATCGAGGTGCTCAATCAAAGGCTTCATCAGCGCGTGCGTGTGCCGCTCAAACGGCTGGGGCTCGACCGGCCATGGACCGACTTCCGCACGACCGAAGACCGCCTGACGCTTCGCGCTCGGCTGGCTGGCGACGATCAGCTTGGCGCACACACACCTCGGCCGCAAGCACCGGCCGACAGCTTGCTGAGCGTGCAGATTCACGAGTCGGCCATCAACAATTGTCTGGCAAGACTCGGACTGGCCGGCCAAACGTTCGTGGCTCCCGAGTTGCAAAAGAAGATTGCTGAAACGTTGAACTTCACGCCAGAGAAGGTG
>WGDQ01000960.1 GCA_015493185.1 Planctomycetaceae bacterium | reverse complement strand
GCTCGATGGTCTCCGACCATTCGGAGCACACGGCGGCCAACTACTTCATGAACACCGGATCGCCATTGCAGGGTCGGCCGAGCATGGGGGCTTGGATCAACTACGGTTTGGGGTCCGAAGCCGAGGATCTGCCGGGGTTCGTTGTGCTGGAAAGTGGCCAGCTTCCGATCGGTGGCATGAACTGCTTCGGCAACGGTTTTCTGCCCGCCCGCTATCAGGGCACGCTGTTCCGTCATGGTGCGGCACCGGTCGCCGATCTGGTGCCCCATGAACCGACTCCCGAGCTGCAACGGGCCAAGTTGCGGTTGCTCGAGCAACTGCACCAGGGAGCCAAAGAGGCCTACGGTTCGTCGAGCCAGTTGGACGCCGTGATCGAGAACTATGAACTGGCTTTTCGCATGCAAACGGCCGTGCCCGAGCTGTGCGACATTCGCGATGAGTCGGCCGCCACGATCAAACTGTATGGCATCGATCAGAAGGCCACGGAAACCTTCGGGACCGAGTGCCTGGTGGCCCGGCGGTTGGTCGAACGGGGCGTGCGATTCATTCAGCTTTTGCCACCTAAGTTGCCGGATCATAACCACTGGGACCAGCATTCCAATCTGGCCGAGCACCATCGTTCGAATGCGTTGGCCGTCGACCAGCCGATTGCGGGACTCATCAAAGACCTGCGCTCGCGCGGCCTGCTAGACGAAACCTTGCTGATCTGGGGTGGCGAGTTCGGTCGAACGCCGATGGCGCAAAAAATGCCCAAGGGCAAGGACGGACGCGACCACAACCCCTTCGGCTTCACCATGTGGCTGGCCGGCGGCGGTGTCCGCGGCGGCATCACGTACGGCGCTACGGATGAGTACGGTTACTTTGCGGTCGAAAACCCCGTTCACGTACACGACCTGCACGCCACCGTGCTGCACTTGTTGGGCCTGAACCATGAAGAGCTGACGTTTCGCTATTCGGGACGCGATTTCCGGCTGACCGACGTGGCGGGCAATGTCGTGTACGATATCCTCAACGATCCGCGGCCTTTGGCATGAAAACGGCCGGCACGCGGCCAGACGAACCCAAGCAACCTCGCTGTACGACGGCGGCGCTTTTGCCCATCGAGAACGGCATAAAAGCCACGCTCGCGATCGTACGCCACGTTGGTGTGGCTTCAATCGTCGCTTGGCCTTTCGCGCCGGTGATCGCCGGGCGGATGCGCATCTGGTGTGGTCAGGCGGGCATGAGCGTTTTGACGAATCGGGATCGCCGAAGAATGCGGGATTCGTCGCTTGGAGCACGGATCATCTTTCGGGCGTCGGCCGGCGGTGGCTGGCCAACGGGTGCTGTGCCCGCGCGCCCGAAGGTCCGGTCCGCGCGGCGGGGTTTGTTGCATTGCGGCGGGGATTGATTTTTTCGGTTCCGTTTGTTGGCTCGTTCCTTGTTTCGCTTTCAGGCGACTGCCTCATGGTTTCTTTCGAACCGCTCAGCCCGATGGCCGAAGAGCTACGCGGCCTGTTGACCGAACACCTTCCCTGGAGCCCGGTCGACTACGTGCCGGGAATTTCGCTTCAGGGCGATCGGGCGATTTTCGCCGAACAACTGACCGCGCCGCTCGCGTCGGAAAACGACTTGCGGATCGTGGCTCCGGTTCGAGATGTGGGGCGCGTGGCCGTTTTCGCGCAGCGTTTGCCATGGGACAGCGACTTCTTTGGCCTAGAGATCGCGCGGCTCGATGGCGTGTTTCCGTTGGAACCGCCGCTGCACCGACCGGCGGCCGATTTGGCGCCGGCCGTGGCCGGATTGCTGGAGCAAGCACGAAGCCGAGGCATTCGCTATCTGTTCGCGCACGTCGATCCACGAGATCAGGCCTTGTTACGGGCGTTGGGACAACATGGCTTCGCACTGATCGAAACCCGCTTGCACTACCATCTGAGTGTGCAAATTGTGCATTACCTCCGCTTGCCAGACCATCTGCCGCAAATGGCCTCGGGGTTCCGACTTGCCACGGAGGAAGATTTGCCCAGCCTGAAACGGGTGGCTCGCGAGTCGGTGAACCCATACGATCGCTTTCATGGCGACCCGTTGCTCGATCGCGCGACGGTCGATCGTTTGATGGAAACA
Organism: Planctomycetaceae bacterium; assembly: GCA_015493185.1. GTDB lineage: Bacteria > Planctomycetota > Planctomycetia > Pirellulales > JAEUIK01 > WGDQ01. The sequence continues at coordinate 5,389 of WGDQ01000960.1, read as the reverse complement.
TGGATCGAACGGTCGGTTACCGGCGAGTTTGCTGATCTGACGATCGTTCCCGACGTCGAACGGCCGACGGCCTTCATCACGTATCGCTTTCACAAGCAACACTGGCCGCGGTGGGGCCTGCATTTGGCGCAAGTCGTTTTGTCGGCCGTTTCGCCCGAGGCGCTCGGGTGGTTTGCCGCCGTGGGACCCGAGGTACATCGTCATCTGCGTGCCGAGGGAGTGCAGCACTGCTTCGGCAAAACGCAAATCACGCTGGGGCTCGATAGCGCGGCCCAATTCGGCAAGGGCGAGCACATCTTTCGCATCGCGCTGTAATCGGGCTTATCGAGCAGAGAGGCAGACGCTCACGCCGTGGGCGAGGGGAGCGTGACGCCGGACGGATGGGCCCGTCTTGGAACGCCGCAGCGTTTGGCGTATTCTTCCTCAGCCGCTCGGTACCTTGGTGCCCTACGCCATCGTGAGGAAGCGATCGCCCCGTGCGGTGCCGCTGGCGCACGAGAGAGCACGTTTTTTATCAAGCAGCCCCGCCGGCCCGATTGGTGGCGAGGCGGTCGCCCCGTGCGAGCGCGTCAGCCATTGCCGGCGCCGGCGGATGCCGCCCCCCCGTGGGCAACGTCGCGGGCGTTCGTTCTGCCGGAACATAAACCCACCGCAGTCGGATGATAAGGTTTTTATGAAACTATACGCGATCAGCGACTTGCACCTGACCTACGAAGCGAATCGCGAGGCGCTCGAGCAACTTCCGCCTCAGCCCGACGACTGGCTGATCGTGGCCGGCGACGTGGGCGATCGGCTGGTTGATTTGCAGTTTGCGTTGCGGGTGCTTTGTCCTCGATTCCGGCAGCTTATTTGGGTGCCGGGCAATCACGATCTATGGACCTTGCCCGAAGAAGCGTTGCGCGGCGAGGCCCGCTATCTCAAGCAGGTCGACATTTGCCGTCAGTATGGCGTGCTGACGCCCGAGGACGAGTTTCCGATTTGGCAGGGCGAGGGCCCCGCCTGCGTGATTGCCCCGCTATTTACACTCTACGACTACACCTTTCGGCCCGACTATGTAACTGCCGATCGCGCCGTTGCCTGGGCCATGGAAGCCGGCATCTTGTGCGCCGACGAGCACTTTCTACACCCCGACCCATATGTAAGCCGCGAGGCGTGGTGCGAGCAGCGTTGCCGCATCAGCCAACAGCGATTGGAACTGGCCAGTCGCGAACACCCGCTGGTGATTGTCGATCATTTTCCGCTACGGCGCGACCTGGTGCATTTGCCCATGGTGCCGCGTTTTTCGCTCTGGTGCGGAACGCGGCGCACCGAGAACTGGCATCTTCGCTACCGGGCACACGTTGTGGTATCGGGTCATTTGCACATGCGCAGCACCAAGTGGATCGACGGCGTGCGGTTCGAGGAAGTTTCGCTCGGCTATCCGCGCCACTGGCGCCGCGAGCGAGGCATTCAATCGTACTTGAGAGAGATTTTGCCTGGACCGTCGCATCGAGGCGATCGAAACAGCTCGGCGCACTCGTGAGGGTGGCGCAACGCCGCGAGCTGCCACAGCATGCGGATTACGGCCCCGCACACAGGTAAGAAGAGCCGCCCGGGTAGTGTGTTGCGCGATGCTGCCGGCCGAAGGGCACTGTTGCGCAATCGTCGAAAGCATGGCCACGCGCTCGCTGAGGAAACGGGCAGCAGGGCCACGGAAAAAAAAGCGACCATTCGCGCAACCCGTTTCAAGCGCTACGCACGACCGTAACATTCGGCTTGCGAAACTGCCGCCGGGCTGTTCACGCGGTACAGAGTAGAGCAAAAGCGTTTTCGGCCTGTTAGAACTTTGTGTAGATGACCGGTTCGCCGCTTTCGACATAGAACGCAAACGCGAAAATCACCACAATCACCAGCAACATGGGCAGCAGCCACCAGTGCCGATTGTCGAGAAAAAACCCTAGAACACTGGTAGCCGGCGCGGCCTGTGAACCCGAGGCGCGGTCTGTTTCTGGCAACGGTGCGTTTTCAGACGTCGCATTTTCACTGGGGGCGGAAGAGTCGTCGCTCATCATGGCATGGCATCCGATAAGATGGGGCTTGTGTGGCGGGTATCGTTTATCGTGACCGTAAAGCGTGGTGATGGAGCGGAGCAGGGCATCGTGGATCTTGCACGAACCGCTGGCTCCCAGGCAATCGCCGGACAGTTCGCTTCTGTGCGTTGGTTACGAGCAAGGGTACTGCTGCCCTTCGCTTTGTCAGTATACGCACAGGCGCTCGGCCCGCTCAACGCGGCGGTGTTTGCCCAGGCTGCTGCTCCCCAGCCACGGGTGCTGCGTGTGCGGCTACGGGCGGAAGTTTCGCGGCGTTCCGACCGACAAGGACGTATGGCAAATCTCCAGCGTGCCACGCGCCATGCCGCGCAGCGTGCGCAAGACAACACACATGGTTCCAGCAACAAACATGGTTCCAAGCCTGTGCGGAGCCGCACAATGGACGAGCAAATCAAGAAACTCGTGACCGATTTGGTCGATCCCTCGCCCTCAACGCGAAGGCGGGCGGCCGAGAATCTTTGCCGGCTTGGCGCCGAGAGTCGCTGTGCGGCCGTACCGCTGGTCGAAGCAACCGGCGACGCCGACGAAACGGTGCGCGAGTGGGCCACCGCGGCATTAGAAGATCTGGGGCCCCCTCTCCCGAGCGACCGCGACACATTGGCCAAAATGGCCAACAATGCCAACAGCGATGTGGCCTATTGGTCGATCACCCTGTTGGGACGTCTTGGTGCCGAGGCGGCCGACGTGGCTGAATCGCTCGTCCGATCCCTGCAAGAGCATTCGTCAGCCCAAGTGAGACAACGGGCGGCCTGGGCACTTGGACGGATCGGAAACGGGCGGCCCGAGGTGCTCAAAGCCTTGCAAGCGGCCAGCCGGGCAAGCGATGTCCGACTGGCCCGGTTGGCCCAAAGCGCCCTGCGTCGCCTGCAACGTGCCGGCGATTCCCGATAACTGCGTGCACAGGCTCTCTCAACAGGCGATCGGACATTTGCCCGAACAAGACTGGCACTGCTCCCCCGATACAGCCACGCCCTCAAAAAAAGCAGCCACCCCCATAAAAAGAGGTGGTAGCCTCTTTTACGCGAACATGCCAGGAAACCAGGAAGACTGGCTTTTCAGGGCACCTGCTCACTTGCCGTTCGTGGCGAGGTTGGGCAGCGCGGGATACACTGGAATTGGACGAAGCCGATGCCGCTCGGCAGACCCGCTGCTCGGGCGTTGCGAGGGGCACGGGCAATGCGTGCCCTTGCCCGCTGATGCAGTAGCACCGTGCAATCGCCACGCAAGCGGGTGTTCTGAGAAACACTTGCGGATTCAGAAACAGATACTGCGAAACACGAGATAGGGCCGGAAATCGATGGCGAATCTCAAGATGATGGTTGTCCACGGTCGCAAGTTGCGATGGCCGTCGGCGCTGCTTTTTCGAGGAATGGCGCTGTTGGCTATTTGGCTCGTTTCGCTGCCGATTCTCCTGGCCGGCGAGAATTCCGACCAGACGGACAACGACCAGACAAAGCCCCCCATCGAGGCCTTCGATCAGGCCTATCAGGCGTATCGACAATACCGGTTAGATCTCTTGCCGCGCTTGCGCGACGCGATGACGCTGCCCCCACACGAACGGGGCGAGCTGCTTCGCGAAGCATCGATTCAGAGCGACGTGCTGCTTACCGCCACGATCGACGCCGCCGAACAGGCACTGCGCGCCGATCCGAAAAACCAAAAAGTGCGACGCTTCCTGCTGCTTATCACGCAGCGGGCTTTTGCGGCCGATCGATTTGAACTGGCGGGCCGATTGGCCAAGCTATTGCTAGATCACGGCTCGGGCAACACGGGCTTGTATCGTGTTGCCGGGCACAGCTTTCTAGAGATGGGCGACATCGACCAGGCGGAAAAATACCTGCGCGCCGCCGAAAAAGCGAACGACCTGGACGTTTACGGACGGGCCTATCTGAAAAAGATCGATAGTTTCCGCCAGTTGATCGAGGGCGCCAAACAGTTCGAACGACAAGACGCTACCAAGGGCGACCTGCCCCGCGTGCTGCTGAAAACAACTCGCGGCAACGTCTTGGTGGAGCTGTTTGAAGACCATGCGCCGAATGCCGTGGCCGCGTTCGTTTACCTGGTGGATCAAGGCTTTTACGATGGCCTGCCTTTTTACCGCGTGATGCGTGGGTTCGGCGCGGTGACCGGATCGCCCAATGGCGATGGCACGGGCGGGCCCGACTTTCGCATTTTGAACAATGCTTCGCGTAGCCGACCCCACCTGCGAGGCACGCTGAGCATGGTGCCCGATAGCGAGAACCACCTCGGGTCGATTTTCCTGATTTCGTTTCGCATGACCTCCAACACCAAGCTGAACGGCAAATACATGGTGTTTGGCCGCGTGATTGAAGGTATGGACGTGGTCATGCGTTTCAACGACACGAATCCAGATCTCGTGGAAGAAGTGGGCGTCGAGCCGGATCGCATTTTGCAGGCCGAGGTGGTTCGGCGCAGAAACCACGTTTACCGGCCCACGACCATCAAAATGCTGGTTCAACAAATTGTGCAAGAGTGCCGCGATTTGTTGGCGAAGAACAAGATCGACGAAGCCATTCAAAAGTTACACGCCGCCGCGCAGCTCGATACGTCCAACGTCGATGTGTGCTTCACGTTGGGCATGCTTTATGCCCGCAAGAAAGGGAAGGAAAATTCCGATCGGGCACTCTACTTTTTGAACAAGGCAGCCGCACTCGATCCGGACAATTTGGAGAACCGTTTCTACCTGGGAACGGTATTGATGCGGAGGTCCAAGGCAGCCGACGCCGTCGAGCAGTTTGAAACCGTGCTGGCGAAAAAACCAGACCACTTCCAGGCGTGGCACAATTTGGGCGTGGCCCGGGCACAGCAAGGACGGCTTCGCGATGCGGCCGAGTGCTTCGAAAAGGCCCTAGCCCTCAAACCCGGCTACAAATCGGCCCGCGACAATCTGGCCCGAGTGCAGGCGCAACTGCGGCGCAAAGGTTCGTAGCCCCGGGCGCGGCCCCCGGTGAGGAAAAGGACGATTGTGCGGGGTTTGCCGCTGCTGCGGCCCACATCGGATGCGAAATCTGCCGTGTCGTCCGACCACGGCGTTAACCGGTGCGTTCGCCCGGCGGGCAGCGTACAATGGGATAAACCGTAGCGGCCGTGGGCAGTGTCTATTCGGCAGGTTTGTCCGATGTCGCTCAGGCAAGCCGTAGCAGAGCGGCGGCCTGTTGCACGGTGCGAGCGGGTGGGGCGGGCATCTCGCGCACGCGGGCCGACCCACTGGCAAAACTTCCATCGGGCCAGCCGATCGCGTAAGACGGTATCCGTTCTGTGGCACGGTCTGCCAACGG
>WGDQ01000959.1 GCA_015493185.1 Planctomycetaceae bacterium | reverse complement strand
CGGTGTGCCTCGAACATGGCAAGGCGGAACCCCGGCCGGCGATTCCTTACGAAATTGTTCCGCTCGATCAAGTGACCGATCGTGCCGAAATTCGCGAGTTGCTGAAACTCTTTGCCGAAGGACGCTTCAGCCAAGCCGCAGCCCAGGCCGCCGCGTGGCATTTGGCCAACGGCATGAGCTGGGAACAACTGGCCGCCAAACGCATTCGCCGGGCCAACGGTGCACAGTATCCGTACTTCAGCAACGAGGCCTTGCAAGCGGCCGTTCGCATGACTGAGGTAGCCGTGCAGCGTGCCCGCCAGGCAGAGGGCCAATCGGCCACATCGAGCAGCAGTGCCTCCGACTCCTACAGAGGGTACCCGGAAGAATATCGCCAGCCACGACGCCGAAGAAATCGCCGGCGGTGAAGCCAACAAAGCCGACCGTATCGAGGCTTTTCCGGCTGATCGCACTTGCCGAATCAATCGGGCAGCGCGCCGGCGGCGTCTGTATCGAACACGCGGCGCAGGCGATGCTGGCTTTTGAGCCGTAGCAGTTCGGCTTCAAGGCGTACGCGGTCCTGCTGCCAGGTTTGCCGCTCTTGTTCCAGCCGGTTCTGTTGCTCGGCCAACCGTCGCCGTTGGGCGTCTATCTGGATGGTTTGCTCGCGCAATTCTTCCTGCCTGCGAGCAAACCACTGCTGGAGTATTTGCTGCTGTTGCTGGAAGTCGTGCACAGCCGCCTCGAGTTGCTGTTGCAGGCTCTCCAGCTCGCGCTGTTTCTCGCTCAGCGATTCGGTGGCAAACCGCAACTGGTCGTTGAGCCGCTCTCGGAGTTCGCCCAGGGAACGAATCAATCGTGGTGGCGGCACGGTTTCGACCAGCCGGGCCCAAAGTTCTTCAGCCACCAGACGCAATTCGAGCGTTTGACGATGCGTCTGTGCCAAATCCTCGCGAAGCCGCAGCAGCGCTGCCTCGCGACGGTCAAGCTGCTCGCGCTGCCATCGCAACCGCTGACGGCGCTGCCGAAGGGCGGCCCGCATTTTGCGCTGTTCGGCACGCTGATGCTGCCACCAATCGGAGCGCTGGCGCTCGAACGCTTCGCGCTGCGCCTGTATCTGTTGTCGCTGCGTGGCCAATTGTTCGAGTGCGACGGCAAGCTGCGCCTCTTGTTCGCCCAGACGACACTCGCGGTCTTGCAATTGCTGTTCGATTTGTAGCTGGTGGCTCGGATCTCCGGCTGCCGTGCCGTTCGCGGGGGCCGCTGCCAGCCGGGCGGCCCAATGCTCTATGGTTGCGCGCCGACGTTCGACACCGCGCATCAGCAAACGGACCAGTTGCAGCGACGCCGTGCGTCGCAAGTCGATCTTTTGCCGCTCGTGCTGCAAGGCGTTTTGCCACTGGACACGCTGTTTCTCAAGCTCTGCCATACTGGCTCGGCATGCCGCTTCGCGGCGCGCGAGCTGCTCGTCCAAGCGTTCCAGTTCGGCCAAGCGGCACCGTAGCTCGGCGGCCTGGCGCTGCAACCGTTCGTCTTCTTCAGTCAGAGCTTGCTCGCGCTTCTCAACGCGCTGCTGGCGCGCGTCCAATTCTGCCTGCCGATCGTGCAGCTCGCGTTCGCGCTCCTGAGCCCACATTCGGGCCGTTCGCAACGCCTGCTCCAGTTCGGCGGCCCGGGCATTGAGCTGGGCTTCGCGGCGGTCGAGCTGTTGTGCTCGCTGATCGAGTGCCTCGCCGAGCTGCGCGGCCTGACGATCGAGTTGGCCCGCCAGCGACGTGGCAAGCACCTCGTCGGCCGCCCCCGGTCGGATGGCTGATTCGGTCGGGTGCGCTGCGTCGACCTGGTCAATCGAATCGACTTCCGCGGGCGGCGAGAGCGCCTCGGTTCGAGCTTCTGCCGCTGGACCGGAGCGGGCCGCCTCTTTTCCACGCTCGCCGTGGCGCGCTGTCGCGTCGCGGCGAGGCCGGTTCACGCTGTGGGGCGCGTCGATGCGGGTGCTCTTTTTTCTGGTCGGACGCTCGGTCAAGGCTCTGATCCCGTCGATGGGTCGGTTTTTCAGGTTCCGCGAAGCCGACGCGTTACGTCAATGCAACATGCTGGGGTGGGAAACGAAACCCGCGGTCGGGCTCGCCGGCCGCCTGCCAAGCGTCCCGAACGTTATTCAATAGCAGCGCTCGTAAACAGTCACGGCTTCATGCGCGTCGGCTGGGAAGCATCCCGCTCGCTTTTCCGCTGGTTTGCTATTTCCCGTCCGCCGATCAACCCCGCCGCGGGTTGCTGGTTGAAGGGCCGAGTCCCCCCGGATTGGTCAACGTTGCTGATGGCTGCTTTTTCTGCTCGTCCGTTCTGCGAAGACGTGAGATGAACGCATGCGAAATGCTGGCGCAGGTCGGCCGACACGGAAAGTACTGGGCGGCCTCTCAGGCAAGGACATCGCACGCCACAAATTGGTGCAATCGGCACATTCGGAAAAGTTTACCCTTTTCGCATCATCGGCAGACGAAGCCCCGGAGATTCACGTTTTGCGGCAGACTGCCTCGCACGACGGGAAAATACAGCGTCACGCAAACCGCGCAGTTCACCCAACCGCCCATGCAACCCCCACTCGCACGGTTAAAAAGAGGGCGGCGACTGGGCTCTCGGAAAGGGGCACGACAGAGCCGCAGAAGTGCAAGAACCGAGACG
>WGDQ01000958.1 GCA_015493185.1 Planctomycetaceae bacterium | reverse complement strand
GGCCACGACCGTCTGAGATACTCCTGCCCGAGGGGATGGAGTGCGGGACGGTACGGACAACGGATCGATGGGCCGATCGCCTTCGTCGTAGCCAATCTGCCAGTCGATCGCCTGAGCGAGGGCAGCGGACGTTTTCTCCGGTCGGGCCGCGGGCACTTGATTGTTGGAATCGGTCGCTGCCATCGCGTCGCCCGTCGCGACATGGCCGGCTGCTGCGGCGCGGCCGGCTTCGACAGACGATGCGGCGGCATCTGCTAACCCGTCGCGATGCGAAAGGCCCCGGTCCTCTTTCAACGATTGGTTGTCGGCCGCAGGGCCTGTCGCGGTGGTTGTGTTGGCCGATGGTAGAGCCGCGTCGCCAATCGGGTTGTTCTGCGAATCGCGCCGTGCGAGGTCTCCGGCCCGTGCTCGATTCGGTCGCTCACTGCTGCGCTGTGCGTCAGAACGGTTCGAGACCGCGGCCTGTGAGGCGGCCACCGAGGTTGTGGGCCGCGTCTCTGTTGAAAGATCGGACCGTTGGGCGGAGGGCGCTTGTACTGCGGGAACAGCGTCGCCGCTCGGCGCGGCTGCCACGGCGCGGGCGCTGCGGGAATCGCTCAAGTCGGCCTCGATCGCGGCCACAAGCCGGTGTTCGCCTGCGGCACGGAGTTGGTGTTTTAACTGAAGCACAACGGCTTGAGGATCGAACAACAGTCGGGCCGCTTTCCATGGGCCCTCGAGCCGCACGTGGCCACTAAGCTGCCGCACGCGGGCGAATCCGGCGTTCCACGTTTCGCGCCGCAAGCCTGCCAACCGATCGAGCTGATCGACCCGGGCAACCAGTTGCCGTGCGTCGACCTTCAATGGCAGATCGATGCCGTGCCGGCCGAAGGTGCCTTGACCGATCAGGTCGATCCGGCCACCGCCGATTTGAACATAGCCGTTGCCCTTGCCGGCGCCGGCAATCAAAGAAGGCAGGTCCAAGTCGTACGCTCGCAGGCGCACGGTGTGCACCGGCTCGGTTTCCGCCAAATGCAGTGTGGCCTCGAGTTCGAGTGCCACATGAGGCACAACCACACTCACGCGGGTTGCGCCGTCCCTCGGGCCGATGCCACGGCTGTTGAGATGCGCCACTTCCAACACACCTCGGGGGCCCAGGCTTGCGGGTTCCGATATGTGTTCGATCCGCATGCTGCGCACGGCAACCAGCGGTTCGTCGTGCTCCAGCGAACTTCGTTTCTTCCACGGATAAGCGAGCAAGGCGAAATGGGTACGGGCCGGGGAAAGGCTGGCATCCCACTCGCGCAGATGGTGCAGTTGTTCGAGCGCCGCTTCGACGAGCGAAAGCCGCGTCTGCAAACGGGGCCAACTCTCCAGTTGGTCTTCCACGGCAATGGTCGACTCGGGCGTTTCGTCCGATGACAGTTCCAGCGGCGGCACAGCCACTCGGTCGGCAGCCTGGCTGATCGTGATGTGGTCGAGGACCGGTTGGCCCGGAGTATCGCGCGGCGTGTGAAAGTAAACGCCGTCGACGTCGATCGCCTCGATCTTGAGCCGGCCGCGCAGCAACCGTCCCGCGTCGAGCGTGCCGGTGGCCCGGGCGACCACGAGACGATCGTAGTTCAGATCGGCCGGGTCGGCAAAGCGAAGGCCCTCGATCTCGAAGCGACCGTTCCAAAACGAAACATCCAGTCGCGTGGCATCGACTGTTGCGGTGTTGAATGCCGCCAGATGCTCCAACACGGCCTGTCGCAGCAGGACAGGACCGACACCATAAACCAGCAGCGCCACAGCGGCCGCAAGCGGCACTGCAAGGGCCCAACCCAACGGCCGAAAAATGGGCCGGGCTGTAGTCCAGTTTGCCGCGTCGGCCGTCGAGGGCTGCGGGCCGATTGCTAGCGGACTGTCAATCGTCGGTTGCTTTTGCTTTGTCTTGTCGTAGTCCGTGGCGCTTTCGGAACGCGCAAGTCCGCCGCTGGTCGGCGTCGTCGAGGCCCCGCTTGCAGAAGGGCGAACGTCTCCGTCCGGCATCGGCCCGAACAGCACGCGTCCGGCCACCCGTTCCAGAAAACCCAACCGAGGCGCAACGGGCAAGGTGAGCAGATCCAACGGATCGTCGGGCACGCGGGCTTCTTCGCGCAAGCTGGCGGCCAGCACCAGCCGACGTCGGACGATCCAGCGCGCGGCCGCGTTGCTCAGCGGCCAACCGAGCAGCAAGCTCAGTGCGAACCCGCCAACCCAGTTGTAGTGGTCCCAGCCGAGCAGCACGACCAACGGATCGTTGCCGAGACTGCCGATGGCCCGGCCCAGCGGCGTGCCGTCGAGCAGCACATAGCCCAAGCGGGAAGCCACCGGGTCGAGCCACCAGGCCAGCACCACACCGGCTGCCCAACAGGCGATAAAGCAACGCGTGTGCAGGTTGAGCAGTGCCGCAACGACGAGCAGCAGGGCCAGCGTGAGGTTCCAGCCACAAACAAAACCGGCGGCCAGCCCCAGCACAACGGCCCACGCCACCCAACGCGGGTGCTCGCTCCCGTCGAGCAGGTCTGCCAACCGCTGCCTGAAGGAACGTTTGGTCATGAGCGGGTAGCCGATCCACGCACACAAGCAACCAGAGACGATCGCCTTGCCTCACCGGTGCCGCCGGCGTCCGGCCAGCGGCCGCCAACCGCCCCAAAAGGGCACCGCGGCACGGCCCTCTCTCGCTGCGAAAGCACGTTGAGAATTAGGAAAAAAACAAGTCAACGCCCGATGAAAAAACGCTCGATGCTCGCCGCTGCGGCCTCGACGGCCGGACCCTGAGCCGCAGCGCGCACGAATAGACCGAACGATTTGGTTCTATCGAACGTATCGGCGATGACGGCCGAAGCTCTTTGAGCAAACGGGCAAAACCGCTGGCAGCGAGGACCGGCGGCTAGACACCACGAGCGACTGGCTGTGGCCCGGTGAGGCGTTTTTTACGATCGCTCGTTGTGCCCGAGCGTTGCCAGGGGGGTCGCTGGCAGCGAATCGGCTGTTATAATTGCAACACCTTATCAACGTTCGACTTGCAGACGGAGCACACCAATATCATGGAAAAGGAATTACGAGACCGCGCCGAAGCGATTCAGCGACGCATCCTTCATTTGAAGGACAGTCTTTGACTATGCCGGCAAGCGGGAAAAAGTCGAACAGCTCGAGGCGAAAATGGGGCAACCCGGCTTCTGGGACGACCAAGAAAAGGCCCAGCAAACCGTCTCGGAGCTCAAGGCGGCCACTGCCGTTCTGAAGCCGCTTGATGAGCTGGTCAAATCGGCCGACGATCTTGAAGTGCTGGTCGAGATGGCCGCCGAAGACCCAACGATGGTCGACGAGCTGGTCCGTGAGCTGGACCAGGCGGAGAAGGCAATTGCCGATGTGGAGCTCAAGGCGCTGTTGAGCGGTCCGCACGATGCCAACAACGCCATCGTCACGATCCACGCCCGCGACGGCGGCACCGATGCCAACGACTGGGCCGAAATGCTGTTGCGGATGTATCTCAACTGGGCCCAGGCTCGCGGCTACAAGACCGAGATTCTGGACCGACAAGACAACGACGAGGCCGGCATCAACAATGCCAGCATCGCCATTCGCGGCCCGTTCGCCTACGGCTACCTGAAAGGCGAAACCGGTATGCACCGCCTGGTGCGCATCAGCCCTTTCAACGCCGAGGGCAAGCGGCAAACCAGCTTTGCCGCCGTGGATGTCTCGCCAGAGATCAACGACACGACCGAAATCGAAATCCGCGACGAGGACGTGCGGGAAGACGTGTTTCGCGCCAGTGGGGCAGGCGGCCAGCACGTTAACAAAACGTCCAGCGCGATTCGCTTAACGCATCTGCCCACGGGCATTGTGGTGCAATGCCAGAACGAGCGAAGCCAGCACAAAAACCGGGCTACAGCCATGAAGATGCTGCGCGCCAGGCTGGCACGGCTGGAAGAAGAAAAGCGGGAAGCCGAGCAAGCGGCCAAATATCACGAGCGGCCCAAAGTCGGTTTCGGCGCGCAAATACGCAACTACTTCCTGCACCCTGATCAGCGGGTGAAAGATGCCCGCACCGGGCATTTGGTGGGCAATTTCCACGCCGTGCTCGATGGCGACATCCAGGGCTTTCTCGACGCCTATTTGCGGTGGAACCTTCAGCACGACGGCCAATCACAAGCCAAGAGCGGCAGTACGTCGTGAACCGCTCAGCGCCGCTAGATCAACCGATCGAGCTGGTCGTCGGCCCATTGCGCGTGTGCTTCGAATGGCAGGCCGACCGCCTGGCACACCGTTTGAGCTGCCGCACGTTGGGCTGCCACACCAGAGAATCGCACCTCGTCGAGGCATCTTCACCCGGTGCGTTTCAAACGCTGCTTCGATCGACCGAGGGCGATGCGGGAAATCGTTGGCCGCCCCACCCACCGCTGCAACAAATCGACGTTGTTCATGGTGCCGCGGGACAAGTGGCGCAAATGCTCTTGGTGGGCATGGCCGGCACGGCACATTGGTCGCTTGCCGTGGCGGCCGATCGGCAAGACGCACGGTGCATCGTGTTCGACGCGGCGTGCCGTTTGCGCGAACCGGCCGCGTGGATCGGCAGCTCGTACGAATTGGCCGCCGGCGCGGAAGTGCTCCGGCAGACCAGCAGCGGCGTTGAGCTGCGAATCGGCGAGCTGTGTTGCGCGGTTGAGCCGTCCGGGTGCGCAGAAACCGGTCTGGATCGGTGCATGGTGGAGTTGGTCGACGTCGGACATCAAATCCAGCGCGTGGTGATTCGTCCGACCGCGTTGCCCGAGCGGTTGCCGGCCACCGTGCGATGGCGCTACCGGATCGGCCCGGTATCGTCTTCAGAACCGGAGGCATCGAACTGCTGAGCCGTTGAACTACTGAGCCGTTGAGCGACCGTGCCCGCGCCGCTCTCACCGGCCGGCAGGCGACACACAGGGCATGGCAACGGACAGCGCGGCGATACCGCACTACGATTCGGCCACAAAACGATGGCTGAGCACGCGCGAGCCGCCGATTTCGTCGGCGCGGATCCAAAGCTGTTTGCCCAGCAGTTCCTTTCCATTGGGCAGAAGATAGGTCTGCACGTCCTGCCCTTGCCCGAGCCGGAGCACATGAGTGCGTTTCCGGCGGCGCCCGGGGGCAAACAGGTTGCAAGCAAAGCTCACCGGCGCGTTCGACTGGTTGATGATGCGCTGTTCGACGACGAGATAGCCATCGTTTCTCAAACGGGTGGAAACGTCGAGCAGCACATCGCCCATGCCCACCTGCAAGTGTCGATAAACACTGAAGCGATACGAGCGGTCGGCGGTGATTTCGAAGTCCAATCGGATCAAATGCCTTCCACTATTGGCGTTGTAGGGCAAGGTGATCACAATCGGTCGCTGAAGCGATTCGCCCGATCCGAGGTTGAAGTCGATCGTGGGCGAGTCGATCAGCCAGTCTTCCGGCACCACCACGTGCATCTGCCCGCTCACACCAACAGGAAACGTGTTCTCGATACGAATGCCGTTCCGATGCGCTCGCCCTAGAATGCTGGGCAGGCGCGAGCTGGTGAACTGCGTGGCCAGTCGCCAGCGGGCAACGGCAGGATGCACCCCCGCAACGAAGGTGGGCAACACATCGGCGGGAATCGTTTGCCGATTGCCATCAGTCTGGATTTCGCGGCGGCGTCCCCACAGATCGCGCCGTTCAACCTGTTCTCCCAGGTAAAGCACTTCTCGCGAGGGCCGCGCGTTCCAGAGCACCAGCGTGGCGCTCGATCCTCGGATGAAAAGATGGTTTTGCGAACCGCCGGGCAGTTGTAGCGAACCAAGATATTCGGCGCCGCCGATGAGCGAAGCCGTGGTTCGCCACGGCAGCAGCAACTCGCTGGGCGAACCGTCGGGCCGCATCAGCCCTGTCTGGTCGTCGAACACGTCGCTGGCAAAGATGGCGTCGGCCCCGTGAATTTTCGCGGCCATCATGCGTTGTACCAGGTCTTTTGCCCGCACAACCACGGGATACTCGTCGCGCGGCAGAGGCTTGAGCGTTACCCAGCGCTGCACGCGATCATCAGCCGTGCGGTCGAGATATTGGCCAAGTTCGTGAGCGGTCAGTGGAGGACTGGTCGAGATGGCCAGGAACTGCCATGCGTGCTGACGCGAGACGGGCGGTTCAAGCAGCCAGTCCCAAGCGAACCCCAAAGAAACCCGCTGGCCGACCGATTCGAACTTTTGCTTGATCGGCACGATCCGCTTATCGAGATCGCGGTAGACGGCAAAGCTTTTGTCGTCGTCGGCCCCCAATTGCCAGTGGCGCGTTTTCATCGAAAGCCGCAGCAGCACGCTCTCCAACGAGGCATACCAGGGGTCGGCATCGGGTGTGAACAACTCGGCCGCCGACAGATCGCGTTTGGCTCCGTAGCGCTGCCGAACCTCAGGGGGCGGCGCATTGAGCAGGCCGACCAGCGAAATGTCGTTGCTGCTCAACTCTTCGATAAACCGCACCAGCTCGTCCGCCTTTTCCGACTCTTGTTCGCCAAACCAAAGCGGGAACTTCAACCAGTGAATGCCCACGTGTGGCAGTAACGCACTCAGTTTGGTCAGCGGCAGCGGACGTTCGCCTTGCGGCAGGCTCCAACCAAACTCACCGGGTGGAAAGGCCTCGGGCACGATCACGGCCAATCCCAACTCGGGCCGATGCACCGGCAGCGACGAGTTGTCGAGCACGCAACGCACGCGATAGAAGCCGGGTTCCGGAATCGGAGGGCTCCAGCGCACCGTGCCCGACTTTTGCCCCATGCGCTGGGCGGCCATTCGCGGGTCGGTTGGCTGCGCCGCCGGGGGTGCGGGCGGCGCCAGCCCCTCCGCAGGGTCGCTGCTTTCCGAGGCAATCAGCAGCTCTCGGTGTGAGGCGAGCGGCCGGTTTTCCGGATCGACCAGCTCGAAGGTGATTTCGTGCGGCTCGTCGCCAACACCGCTGAGCCGGCAAATCACTTCGATCGGTTCGCCGGCGGCATATAGATGCAGTGGGCGGTTGCTCGCCACATCGAGTCGCGGCAACTCGCCCAGCCATACATCGTCGCACAACACGCGGGCGTGCAGGTCGGCCTTTTGGCCTCGCAACACGTGAACACCGATGCGAACGTAGCGCGTTTGCGCATGGTCGGAAGCCACCGGCCCGATGGCTACCTCGTGCCATGTGTCGGGCAGCCGCACGGGGGGCGATTCGAAACGTTCGAGCGGCGTTTCGTCACCGTCGAAAAACGTGAGGCTGAAAAAAGCCCGATCGTGCACAAGCCCCTCAGTGCGCAACGCCCCGCGAAACACATAACGATGCAAGGAGTCGGCGGGAATCGTCGGACTGAAAACTGCCGCATTGCCGCCGTTCATCGAAATGGCCAGCGCATGCTGATCGCGGAAAGCGGTATCGTTGACGATGGCAATGCGGGTGTAATGGGGGTATCCTTTGCCTCGCTGACGCACCCATCCGTCGGGCCACTTGTCGTAGTTGGCATCGCTGGCTTGCTCGAAGTTGTCGTGAAACACCTCGTGGCCCCAGCGGTTCGACGTGGCCGTGGGCGCTGCGGTCAGGGCTGTTAGAATCAAGAGCTTGAGTAGTGCCGGCATCGTTCACGAACCCTCGTTGCAGCGG
>WGDQ01000957.1 GCA_015493185.1 Planctomycetaceae bacterium | reverse complement strand
TCAAAATCCCGTTGCCTTGGCAATCGACCATCGCGGGCGATTCTTCGTTGCCGAGACGCACCGCATTGGTGCCGGCATTCTGGAGGTCAGCGACTTTCCCGAGTTTCTGCCCGACGACTTATCGTGCCGCACTGTCGCCGACCGCCGGCGGCTGCTGCGACAGATTTTTGGCGATCGCGTGGGCCAATTGAATCGCCATTCGGAACGGGTGCGCCGACTGGAAGACCGCAATGGCGACGGCCGGCTCGACGCTGCCAGCACGCTGGCCGATCGGTTTCAAACCATCGAGGCGGGCATTGGTGCCGACGTGGCCCTTGTGGGGAACGAAGTGTACTACGCCTGCGTGCCCGCATTGTGGGCAATACGAGACAGCGACGATGATGGCCAGGCCGAACAGTGTCGTGCAGTTCTGAAAGGCTTTGGTGTGCACATCGGGTCGCTGGGGCACGATCTGCACGGTTTGCTTTGGGCGCCGGACGGACGCCTTTACTTCACGATGGGCGACCGCGGACTCCACGTTGCCGTGGACGAACAAAAGGCCGTCGCATGCCCCGACACCGGCGCCGTATTGCGCTGCTGGCCCGACGGCAGTGAGTTGGAAATTGTGGCCCTGGGGTTGCGCAATCCGCAAGACCTGGCGATCGATGCCTTCGGCAATTTGTTCACCGTCGACAACAATGCCGACAACGGCGACCGCTCGCGATTGCTCTACGTTGTCGAGGGAGCCGACTTCGGTTGGCGATTGGGCTATCAAACGGCCCGCGAACCGCTAGGTTGTGGTGTGTGGAATGCCGAGCGGCTGTGGGACGCAAGCCGTTGGAATACGCAGCGGGAGACGACCGCCCCGGCCTATGTGTTGCCGCCGGTGGCCAACATTGCTGACGGGCCGGCCGGCATGGCTTACTATCCGGGCACGGGTTTGCCGCAGCGATTCGCGAACAGTTTTCTGCTGGCCGACTTTCGCGGAACGCCAGCGCGCAGTGGCGTGCGTCGCTTTCGCGTTTCGTCTCGTGGGGCCGGCTTTGTGCTGAGCGAGCAAGAGCGCGTGCTTTGGGGCCTGCTGGCCACCGATGTGGCTTTCGGCCCGAATCCCGGCTTTTACGTTACCGAGTGGGGAACCGGATGGGACCCGACCGACCAGGGCCGCATCTACCACGTTACTGCCCGAGAGCAGATGGCCACCAAGCCCGCCCGAAACGGTGGAGCGGCCACGGTCAGCCAGTGCCTGTCGCAGCCGATGTCGGCGCGCACGTCGGAGCAACTGGCGACCCTGTTGACGCACGACGACATGCGCGTGCGGCTTGCCGCGCAGCGGGCGCTGGCTTCGCGAGATCATCATGAAGCGATCGGTATCGCACGGCGAATTCTTCGACAGGCCGACAGTCGCTTCGCACGGCTGCATGCCATTTGGCTGCTAGGGTGCATCGCACGTGAGACGACCGATGTGCTGTCCGACGTGGCCCGGTATCTGGACGATGAGGACGAGGAGATTCGTGCCCAGGCCGCCCGTATTCTAGGAGATCATCGGTATGGACCCGCCGTGTCAGGATTGCTTGAACGGCTGGCCGACTCATCTCCGCGCGTGCGTTTGTTGGGCGCGTTGGCATTGGCCAGAATTGGCGACCACCGCGCGGCGACTGCCGTGCGTCGTTTTCTTCGTGAAAACAACGATCGAGATCCCTGGTTGCGGCACGCCGGTGTTGTGGCACTGGCCGCGACGGCCCGCACGGACGAGCTGGCTTCGCTGGCAGCCGACCGTTCGCCGGCTGTGCGGCGGGCGGCGGTTCTGGCGTTGCGGCGGCTCAAACGGCCGGAAGTGGCCCGCTTTCTGAACGACGACGATCGGCAAATCGTCTTCGAGGCGGCCCGCGCAATCTACGATGTGCCGATCGAGGGTGCGATGGAACAACTGGCGTCCCTGCTCGACGCACCGCAGGCGATCGAGCGTTTCGCAATCGGTGGGCCCTCGAAACAATCGAACGAGAGCAACATCGCAGGGCTACCGCCGGCAGACGACGATCGACTCGAACGTTGGGTGCGCGTGATTCTGGACTCGCCCCCTCTGCCTCTGGCCTCTGGTGAGCAGCCAGCGAGCTC
>WGDQ01000956.1 GCA_015493185.1 Planctomycetaceae bacterium | reverse complement strand
AACCACGGCCTCAGCCTGAAGCCGCATCGGCTACGTTAGCATCGCTTTTTCTAGAGAAGAACGACAGACGAGACAATCGATGACCGCTTTGCTTCGCACGTTGCTTCCTGGACTCCGCGTCTCGCTGTTGGCGACGGCCTTCCTTGCTTTCGTCGCATGCGCGTGGTCGGCAGAACCGAACGGCCGACTCGATTTCAACCGCGACATCCGGCCGATTCTCTCGGACAACTGTTTTTTCTGTCACGGTCCTGACGCCGACGACCGGCAAGCCGATTTGCGGCTCGACACGTTCGAGGGCGCCACGGCCGATTTGGGCGGCTACGCGGCCGTCGTGCCCGGCAAACCTGACGAGAGCGAACTGGTGGCCCGCATTACGGCAGAAGATCCTGAAATGCGCATGCCGCCGGCCGACTCGCACAAGAAACTGGAAGCGGACGAAATCAAGCGTCTGATTCGCTGGGTGGCCGAAGGGGCGGCTTACTCGCAGCCGTGGGCCTATGTGAAACCCAAGAAGCATCCGCTGCCCGACGTGTCAGCCCCCGAGTGGCCGGTGAATTGGGTCGATCGCTTCGTCTTGGCACGGCTCGAGCACCAGGGGCTCGCCCCCTCGCCCGAGGCGGATCGCGTAACGCTCATCCGACGGCTTCACTTCGATCTGGTCGGCCTGCCCCCCTCGCCCGAAGATGTCGACGCCTTTCTGGCCGCGGCGGCCACCGACTTCGAAACGGCCTGGCAGCAAGCCATCGACCGGTTGCTTGCCTCGCCCCATTTCGGCGAGCGGATGGCCGTTTATTGGCTCGATCTGGTGCGCTACGCCGACACGGTGGGCTACCACGGCGATCAAGACCACAACATTTCGCCCTACCGCGACTGGGTCATCGACGCTTTGAACGACAACATGCCGTTCGATCAATTCACCCGCGAGCAGCTTGCCGGCGATTTGTTGCCCGAGGCCACTGTCGATCAGCGCATTGCCTCAGGATACAACCGGGTTTTGCAAACCTCGCATGAAGGGGGCGTACAAGAAAAGGAATATCTCGCCATTTACGCGGCCGATCGAATCCGCAACCTGTCGAACGTATGGATGGGCGCCACGATGGGCTGCGCACAGTGCCACGACCACAAATACGACCCCTACACGACCAAAGATTTTTACTCGATGGTCGCCTTCTTCGCCGACATTGATGAAAACGCGCACCTGAATCCCGAGCGGCGCAAGGGGCTCAGCTTCGACAAGCTGCCCACACCCCGGCCGCCGGAAATCGAAGTGCTCAGTCGTCGCGAGCGGCACGTGTTATCGCAATTGGAAGCGCGGCTCCGGCAGGCCGAAGCGCAGGGCCAGCCAACCGAACCGATCGCCGAACAAATTGCCTCGCTCAAGAAACAGGCTCGCAAAACCATGATCACCGTTGCTCTTGAGCAACCGCGCATCATTCGCGTGCTGCCACGCGGCAACTGGCTCGACGACAGTGGCGAGATCGTCGAACCGGCCATTCCCGCCTTTTTCGGCAAGCTGGAAACGGGCGGCCGTCGGGCCACGCGTCTTGATTTGGCCAACTGGCTGGTCGACCCGCAATATGGTGTTGGCGGGCTCACGGCCCGAGTGTTTGCCAATCGGTTCTGGTATCTGTTTTTTGGCACAGGCATTTCGCGCTCGCTCGACGATTTCGGCGGCCAGGGCGAGCCGCCGGCCAACCCTGAATTGCTGGACAACCTGGCCGTTGCTTTTTACGAAAGCGGCTGGGACGTGAAGGCCATGGTGCGGCTGTTGGTAACATCGCGTGCCTATCGTCAAAGCTCGCTCGCTTCGCCCGAGCTGCGCGAACGCGATCCGTACAACCAGCTTGTCGCGCGGCAGTCGCGGTTCCGGCTGCCTGCCGAATTCGTGCGCGACACGGTGTTGGCCGTTAGCGGTTTGCTTGTCGACCGCCTGGGCGGGCCGAGCGTCCGACCATATCAACCCGCCGGCTACTATCGGCATCTCAACTTTCCGAAGCGGAAATACACGGCACACACCGACTCGCGTCAGTGGCGCCGGGGGCTGTACGTGCATTGGCAGCGGCAATTCCTGCACCCCATGCTCAAAGCGTTCGATGCCCCCTCGCGCGAAGAATGCACGGCCCAGCGTCCGCGTTCGAACACACCCAACGCGGCGCTGGTGCTTTTGAACGATCCTACCTTCGTCGAGGCGGCTCGCGTTTTCGCCGCCCGCATTCTCGACGAAGGAGGCGATTCGTTCGACTCGCGGCTCGACCGGGCCTTCCGACTGGCCGTTTCTCGCACGCCCGACGTCGAAGAACGTCGGGTGCTGAAGGAACTGCTGGACAAGAATCGGACCGCGTATCAGTCGCATCCCGAGGCGGCCGAAGCGCTGCTGAAAGTGGGGATCGCGCCGGCACCGGCACAACACGCTCCCGTAGAACTGGCCGCGTGGACAGCCGTGGCTCGCGCCATTCTGAATATGAGTGAAACCATCACGCGCAACTAATTCCTCGAT
>WGDQ01000955.1 GCA_015493185.1 Planctomycetaceae bacterium | reverse complement strand
TGCACACACCGCGCCGCGTGGCCGACGCGGCGAGCACGTCGTCGACCGCCATGTTCCACGTGCCGCTTTGGGGTGGCTCAACCATCAACCGGCACTCGAAACGCCTTGCTGGCATGATGCAATCTCAATACGTCCAACGTCGTCGGGCCATCAGTCGGCGCAAATGCCCACGCGTTTTCTTCGCCAGGCCCAATGATCCAACGTCCAAGCAGGCTTCTGTTCGCCATCCGGCAAAATCGCTGCCCCGCGCTATTCTATACTCCAATACCTCTTCCCGAACGGGCAAACGCCGCGCCGCCGGGCAGTGTGTTGCCACAAGGGCGTGCGTCACCACCCCAGTATCCACAAGGCCGATACAAAACAAATGAACGTGTCTCGGACAGGTTCAGAACCCCACAGACTGTTCGAACACGCCGACGGCCTACAAACGCAGCGTACGCACCAGACGTCCCTGAGCGAGCCGGTCGCTGCGCTGTGCGACCAAAAGGCGGCTGGTCATTTTTTTCCGAAAAAAGAAAGGAAAAGCGAACCGATCAACCGGCACAACCGCGCAAGAACCCGCCTTCCTCGGCAAAGCATCGCTACCGCGTCGACTTCTGGAAAAAAGGTCTGGCCTACGCCTCTCCAGAAATCAACATTCGGCTTCGGCCGTTGCCTAATGCTCGCCCGATTGGTCCGAGGGTTGCCAGTGCAACGTTGGTCGGCGGGCAGCCCGCACCTCGTCTGGGCGGTTGATCGGCGCGGCATGTGGGGCCGCGTGCAGCGACTCGGCCGACTGTTCGGTGATGCGAAACAACGCCTCGACGAAGGCGTCGAGCGTTTCCTTGCTCTCTGTCTCGGTCGGCTCGATCATCACGGCCTCTTTCACCACCAGGGGAAAGTAAACCGTCGGCGCGTGAAAGCCGTAGTCGAGCAGCCGCTTGGCAATGTCCATGGCCGTAATGCCTTTCTCCTGCTTCAGGCGTTGTGCCGAGGCCACGAACTCGTGCATGCACCGATCGCCATGAGGCACCGGCAGAAAGTGTTTGACGCGTGCCAGCAGGTAGTTGGCATTCAGCACAGCGTTCTCGGCCACGCGTCGCAGCCCATCGGGCCCCAACGTTCGCAGATAGCAATACGCGCGGACTAGCACGCCGGTATTGCCGAAGAAACTGCGGACCCGGCCGATCGACTTGGGGCGGTCTTCCTCCAACACAAACCGACCATCGCGCCGCACCAGCACCGGCACGGGCAGGTAGGGTTCCAATTGCTGTCGCACGGCAATCGGCCCCGCTCCCGGTCCACCACCGCCGTGTGGCGTGCTGAAAGTTTTGTGCGGATTGAAGTGCATCATGTCGGCGCCGAAATCGCCAGGCCGCGTCACGCCTAGAATGGCGTTCATGTTCGCACCGTCGAGATACACCAGTCCGCCCACCTCGTGAACACGCCGGCAAATGGTTTCGATCTGCGGCTCGAACAATCCCAACGTGCTGGGATTGGTGATCATCAGCACGGCCACGTCGTCGCCCAACTTGCTGTTCAAATCGTCGAGATCGACGAACCCCTCGCTGGTGCTGCCAACCGTGATCGCCTTAAAGCCGGCCATGGCCGCGCTGGCCGGATTCGTACCATGCGCACTATCTGGTATGAGCACCTTGGTGCGCGGCTCGGCACGATCGCGAAAGTAAGCGGCGGCGATCAACAGCGCCGTCAGCTCGCCATGCGCTCCGGCCGCCGGGTGCAACGAAACGGCATCGAGTCCACCGATTTCGGCCAGCATCTCTTGCAGTTCGAACAACAGGGCCAGAAGCCCCTGCATGGTGGTCGGGTCTTGGTAAGGATGCACGTCGGCCAATCCCGGCAACGACGCCAGGCGTTCGTTGCGCTTGGGGTTGTACTTCATCGTGCACGAACCAAGCGGGTAGAAGTGCGTGTCGACCGACATGTTGAGCGTCGACAAATTGACGAAGTGTCGAATGATGTCGGGCTCGCCTAGCTCGGGCAGCGGCGGCGGTTCGTCGGCCAGTGCCGCGTCGGGCAGCAAATCGCCCAGTTCGCCGGTTGGCACATCGCAGGCCGGCACGCGGGCGGCCCGACGCCCCGGCTTCGACAATTCGAACAGCAATCGTGTGGCTTGACGGTTACGCATGGGCCATGGCTCGCTTCGAGTTGGAAGACGACAAAAGTTTTGCCAGCCGGTCGATTTCGCCGCGTGTGCGTTTCTCCGTCACCGCGATCAACAGGCAGTCGTCAAGCTGCGGGTACCAACGCCCTAGTGGCACACCGGCAAATACGCCCGACTCGCGGGCTTCGTCGAGCATGGCAGCAACCTTGCCCTGTCGGTCGCGAACCACAAACTCTTTGAAGAAGGGTCGCTCAAAGGCCGCCTGCCATCGCGGCGAACCGGTCACCTGCGCGGCCGCGTAGTGGGCTTTTTGCACGCATAGCTCGGCCAGTTCCCGCATGCCGTGCGGCCCCATCGCTGCCAGATAAACCGTGGCCCGCAGCGCCATCAGCCCCTGATTGGTGCAAATGTTGCTCGTGGCTTTCTCCCGGCGAATATGTTGTTCGCGGGTTTGCAGCGTCAGCACCCAACAGCGACGACCTTCGCGATCGGTCGTCTGCCCGGCAATGCGACCCGGCAGCCGACGCAGGAACGCCTCGCGACATGCCATCAAGCCCAGATACGGCCCGCCGAACGAGAGAGGATTGCCGAGCGATTGGCCTTCGGCCACCACGATGTCGGCCCCATAGTCTCCCGGCCGTCGCAACAGGCCCAAACTGATCGGATCGACGCTCACAACGAACAGCGCGCCCGCATCGTGAGCCACTGATGCCAGCGCGGCCGTTTCTTCCAGACAACCGAAAAAGTTGGGGTGCTGCACGACCACGCAGGCCACGTCGTCTCGCACGGTTTTGGCCAGCATCGCGGCGTCCACCGTCCCCTCGGGCGTCTCGAGCACATCAATGCTCACGTCGAGGTTCTCAAGGTACGTGGCCATGATTTGCCGATACTCCGGATGCACGCTGGCCGCCACCACGACCCGCCGGCGTTTGGGCGCTGCCGCTAGCGACATTAAAACGGCTTCCGTCACCGCGCTGCCGCCGTCGTACAAACTGGCATTGGAAACGTCCATGCCGGTCAACTGCGTCAGCAGCGTTTGGTATTCGAACAGCACCTGCAAATTGCCCTGACTTACCTCGGGCTGATAAGGCGTGTAAGAAGTCGCATACTCGCTACGCGAAGCAATCGTATCGACCACGGCCGGCACAAAGTGGTCGTAAGCACCTGCCCCGAGAAAACTGACCGTTCTGCCTGCCGGAATATTCTGAGCCGCCAGTCGCTCCATATCTGCCGTGAGTTCGGGCTCGCTGCATGCCGGTGGAATGTCCAGCGGCCGATCGAGCCGCAGGTTTTTCGGAATGCTGTCGAACAGCTCATCAACCGAAGCTGCTCCAATGGCCGCCAGCATTTCACGGCGATCGTCGTCCGTGTTCAAGATGTACGGCATGGTGCCTCCGTCGTGCTTCTTTTTCTGCTCTCAGCGGTTCTCATTCGTCGGCCTCCTGCCGGTTCTCTTGTCCGTTATTGCCCGCCTGCGCTTTCCCCGCTCCGACCCGATGCTAAAAGGGGGCTCTTGTAGTTCTCGCCGCATTTCAGGCCCCGTCGCTGAAAGCCTGACAATCGCGGCACCAAATCCGCCGACGCACGCCACCGCAGGTGCAACACCGAGGCGTTCTGCGCCACGGCACGCCGCCAATAGCTTCATTGCAAAACGCATTGAGGCCGCCAGCGGTCAAAAAAACAGGCCGCACTGCGGCAACCTGATTCGGCCGGCGATGGCGTCACGACGATTCGGCGATCTTCCGCTGATACGTGGCGTGATCCACCAGCTCCGCCAACCCCGACTCGTCGGTGATCTTGATTTTCACCAGCCAGCCCTTGCCATAAGGATCGTCGCTTAGCCAGTCCAGCGCGTCGCGTACGCCCGAGTTGACCTCGATCACCTCGCCATCGATCGGGCTGTAGATGTCGCTTACCGCCTTGACCGATTCGATCTCGCCGAGCGGCTGACCGGCCTGCACTTGCTGTCCCACTTCCGGCAAGTCGATGAACACCAGATCGGTGAGCGCATCGACGGCAAACTTCGACAGGCCCACCGTGGCGATCTTCTGACCATCAGCCCCTGTTTCTACCTGCACCCACTCATGTGTTGGTGCAAAGAGCAATTGCTCTGGGTTCACAACAAACCATTCCTTTCCGAACAACGCGTTTCCTGCGAATCAGCGACGATAAAACGGCAGCTTCACCACCCGCGCCGGTTCATATCGTCCGCGAATATCGACCATCAATTCCGTGCCCACGGCCGCCACCGACGGTTCGACGTAAGCCATGGCGATGGGCCGTTCCAACGTGGGCGAAAAAGTGCCGCTGGTCACATAACCCACCTGCTGCGAACCGAGCAACACCGGATAGTCTTCCCGCGGAACACGTCGCCCATACAGTTCGAGCCCCACGCGTCGCGGTCGCGACTTGTCTTCCTTCAGCTTTACCAGTGCGTCGCGGCCGACAAACTCTTTGTCCATATCGACGGCAAATCCCAAGCCAGCCTGAAAGGGGTCGATGTCTTCCGACAGCTCATGGCCATAAAGCGGCATGCCCGCTTCCAGCCGCAAGGTATCGCGACAACCAAGCCCGGCCGCCCGCCCACCGATCGAAGCGGCCGCCTCGAAAAGCATCTCCCAAAGGGGCACAACCGCACCAGCACCCACAATCAGCTCGAAGCCATCTTCGCCGGTGTAGCCCGTGCGGCTAATCACGCCACCATGCCCCGCCAGACGTGTTTCGGTCGCGTGGTAATATCGCAGCGAACGAAGATCGATTTCCACGTGGGGCGCCACCAGACTTGCCGCCGCAGGGCCCTGCACGGCAATCATCGACCAGGCCGCGCTGACGTCTTGCCACGTTGTGTTTTGCGCCCAGTGGCGATGTGCGTCGAACCAATCGACGATTTTCGTCCGGTTGGCCGCGTTGACTACCACCAGATAATACGGCTGGCCCGCCCCGTCACTCAGGTGCGAAACCAGCACATCGTCGCGAATGCCGCCCTGCGGATTGGTGATGAGGCTGTACGCTACGGCGCCCGATGGCAGGGTTTCCACGCGCCGCGTGAGTAAGCGGTCGAGAAAGGCAGCCGTTCCAGGAC
>WGDQ01000954.1 GCA_015493185.1 Planctomycetaceae bacterium | reverse complement strand
TGGAATCTGTCGAACCAAGGCGACGAGGTGGCCGGGCAAATCAGGAGGCGATTCGAGCGTAAGCGTCATGGAGCGAGAACCCGGGCGGCGCGGCTTGCGACAACAACCGGCACACTACGGGCGTGTTGACGTGGAACCAACGCGCGGCCGCGCTCGGCACTGCCGAATTGTTCTGAACAAATTGCGGGTTCCAAAAACGGATTGCCAATGCCAAGCGTCTGGCTTGTGTGATGCTGTGCCCGGCGGCAACGTTTTTTTGAACAGCATCTGCGGTCCTGTCGGCCATACCAGCGGTGTTCTGGCCACGTTGTTCACGCGACACGGCGGCCACCGGGCGGAGTGTGCAGCGCTGCGCTGCAAGAAGATCAAGAAGATAAAGCCTGGCACACTCGCACAGGCCCATGGCGTTCGGGGCGCCGCCTGACGTGTCAGCGCCGCGGGAGCTGTTCTTTTCGATCAGCTCCTCAGCGGCGAGCAGCCGGTGCCCTTGCACTCACCGTTAGTATCGTGCCCCGATCGGGCGGCTACAAGCCGGTCGGACTTGCCAGCGTCGTTCTTTGGCAAACCGTCGCGATGGCTCCACCGCTGGCCGGCTGTTTCAGGAGCCCGGCTGAAACAGGCGCGTGGTCTCTTCCGCCACAATCGGCTGTTGGAGGTCGACCGAGTCGAGCTCGACTCGGAACGTCATGTCGCCCGGGCGGTCGGCGCTGAGCCGCATTTCGAAAGCCAGTGTGCTGCCCGGCGGCAGGCGGTCGATTGGCTGGAAGCGGATGGTTTGTCCTTGAATTGTGAAGCGCGTTGGGCCCCGGGTGCCACCTTGCAGCGGTCGCATTCCAGCCGGTGCGATACCCACCAGTTGCAGCCGAGTGACTTCGCCTGGGCCGTTGTTCGTCACGCGGGCGGCGTACACAACGGTGCCGCCCACCTGCACCGGGTCGGTCAGGTCGCTAAGCGTCAGCGTCACCACGGGTCGCTGCGACGGCACAATTTTCAGGCAGGCTTCGTCGCTGGCCAATAGGGCCGTGCCGGCAGCCGACACGCGCACGCGGTTGCACGCCTGCGCATTTGGCGTCAGGCACTGGCATTCGACCTGAAGCGTGGCTTTGCGACCGGGTGCCAGCGAGTCGATTTGCCATACCAGGTCGTCGCCCTCGAAGGCGAAGCCGGGCGTAGCGCGCGTGGGCTCGAGGCTCGGGTCGTAGTTGTCGGCGACGCGCAGATCGCGTATTTCCGTGTTGCCGGTGTTCTCGATCTCGATGCGGAAAATAACCTTTTCGCCCGCTTGCTGCTCGGCTGGCCCCGTTTTTCGCACAGAGAGGCTGGGGCGGGCCGGCTCTTCGATATCGACACACGCTTCGGCCGAAGCCGTCAGGTTGCCGTCGGCCGTGACCCGCAGCCGGTTGCAGGCCCGACCGGCTCGCACCGCACGCAGCGTAACGCCTATCCGCCGGCTCTGCCCCGGCGGCAACGGGTCTAAGGTTCTCCGCAGCGGCAACGATTTTTCTTCTGGCGTGGCCGCCGAGGCGAACTCGAAGCCCGGGTCGAACTCGTCGTTGAGCACCAGTCCGGTCGCCTCGGCTTCGCCGCGGTTGATGATCGTGATCTCGAACGTCACGTTTTGCCCTACCTCGGCCCGCTCGGGGCCTGCCATCCGCACTTCGAGCGAAGCGGTCCGCACCGTGGTGGTCACGCAGTCTTGGGCCGTCAATCCGCCGGAAGCCGTAACGCGAACGCAATTCTGAAATACGCCGGTTTTTGCGGCACGAAGCTGAACTTCGATGCGACGCGACTGGCCGGGCTCGAGCCGGTCGAACTGCCACTGAAGCTTGCCGCCGCCAGGCGAAGCGGGGGGCGTACTGCTGGCGAATTCGAGCCCTTGTGGGATTTGATCGGTGATAACCAATCCCGTTGCCGGCAATTGGCCAGGGTTGCTGACGTTGATCGTGTAGATGAGCGTCGCCCCCACAGAGCCGACGGTGGGGCCCTGCTTGTCGATCGACAGTTGCGGAGCCGTCCATGTTTTCAGTGTCGATCCCGTGCCGACGACAAGCCGCTCGGACGAGTTGGTGGCCGGTCGGATGATTTCGATTTTGATGGTGTTGGTGCCAGCCCGGGCTTCGTGTTGGAACAACTCGACCGAAGCTTGTCCTGCGGCATTGGTGGCAACCTCGACCACCGAGGCCCCATCGGGCGCGAAGCCGGCCGATGGCCCGTCGGTGATTTCGTACCGCACGCGCCAACCTTCAATGGGCGTGCGATCGGTGTGACGCACAACCGATGTGGTAAACGTGTGCCGCGTGCCAACGGGATTGATGGCCGGTGGTGGAAACGACCACTGCGCGTCGACCCAATAGATACGCGACGTCTTGATGCGTTGGTCCCAGCCGTAAACCTCCGGGGCATAGGCGGTCACGAAGCTGGTGCCTTCGACCGGCGAGGTCACTGTGATCCAGGCCTGACCGCGCAGCACCGGCACGTCGTCTGTGGGAGTGGGCGTTCCGCGCGTTAGCAGAAGGTAGCGTGCCGACGTGTGCCCGATAGCCAACCTGTTGGAGATTTTGCGGGGACGTTGCTGCGGGAGCCGCAGCCAATCGAGACTGCCGACCTTGCCCACTTCGACAAACTGCCCCACGCCCGCGTCGTCGAGCGTCCACTCCACGCGTTCGTCGGCCAGCAAGTAGCCTTTCTTGCCGCACACGCCGGCCAGCATTACGACCTCGCTGCCCACCGGAGCAATTACCTTGGCCGGAGAAAGCAACACCGCCGTATCGTGCCGGGCCGACATCCGCCGCGGTTCCGGCCGGAGCGGATGCGATCGGCCCACCGGACGCGGGGCCGGGGGCGCAACCGGTGCAACAGGTGCCGCCAGCACGGGCGCCGGAGGCGGGCACACCGTGGGGCACGACGGGGTTGGGCACGTCACGGGCACGGTGGTCGGCCCGCAGATAGCGGCCGACGGGCTGGCGCACGACCGCTTGGCCGCGCAACCCACGGCCATTGGCAGCAACGCGCACAGCGCTGCCAAGGCGACGACCCGCAGACCGTAAGTCGAAAACCAGCGCATGGCCTCGTGCCTTGCCCCGGCGAGTGGACGGAAAAAACAACCGGTTCGATGGTTCACGGCGGGGTCTGCGCCGCACGAAACGCGTGCATGTTCGGCGCTGCCCCACTCGGTGGATCGGGTTTCCCGTTCCGACCGGACAAACCAGCGCGGCAGCGCGCAACATCGCTACAGAACCCTAGCATGCAAATAGGCAACATGGCGAAGATGTGACGAAAAATTTCGTAAGTCGTTTCTAACGCGGAAGTAGTGCGCGAACTTCTTGCGACGAATGTTGCGAAAAAACAACACGACCGTCACAACCGCCAAGCGACGACGTTGCATTGCGGCATCGTGACAGAGTGCACCTTGCCATCTTGCGGGTGCCAACGGCACGCGGTTCGCGCGGCGGGCACTTGGCAGCACGAACAACCGCCCCGGCACGGCGATGCTAACAAGGCACGACACAACAAGTCGTCGCCGGCGACAGCTCCCCCTCAGGCCGGCAGCCGCCGAGATGCCACAAGTGCAGAAAACGTGACACACGCCAAGATAGGGTGGGCCGAGAGGTGCGACCGCCGCGGTAGCGCCGGCGGGTATGCAAAGTGGTGGGGAAGCCGTTCGGGAGACATCGATGCTAGCGGCCTAAAGGCCGACCTCATACGGCGCCGCGCATTTGTCGATCGTGCAAGAAGCCCCCACTTTGTTCGCAGACCGCGCAGCCGCTTGGCCGGCCCCATTGTTGCAGCTTGCTGAAGCGGCAGACCGTAAAAACGTTTTTGAGAAGCCCGCGCGAACTGCGAGCTCTAAAAGACGGGTCGGCCCTGCGTTGTTTTCGAGCTTGGCACATCGGATCGGACATGCCTGCAAGCCGGGCTTGCGGAGCTAATGCGCGATACCGCCGCTGCTGCCGATACACGACAGGTAGAGGACGGGCAGAGCAACCGTTCGTTCGGCAGCCCGTCAGGGCGAAGGGGTTTCGGCGAGTCCGGCCTTCACTTTTTCTTTGAGAGAATCTTGCAGCGAGCGGGCTTCGTCGCGGTGAAGGAAAGGGCCATCGTAGCTGAGCGCCTTTTCCAGAATGCGAATCGCCTCCATGTCGCGACCCTGGTCCGAAGCGACTTTGGCCATGTAATAGGCGGTGTCGGAACCGACGGCCCCCAATCGCGAGGCCTTGGCCAGTCCGCGGCGGGCGTCGTTCAGCCGATCGAAGTGATAGTACACCCAGCCCAGCGTGGCGGCCGCTTCCGAGCTGTTGGGAAATACGCGGACGTTTAGCTCAGCCAGTTCCAGGGCCCGCTGCCGCTTGGCCGGATCGTCCGACTCGATCAGCGTTAGCACCAACTGATTGCGGGCCGTGAAGTTGCTGGGCGATTGCTGACTGGCCTCCTCAAAGTAGCGTTCCGCTTCTTCGTTGTTGCGCATGTAGCGGGCGATCATGCCGCACATGATTTTGGCATCCAGTGAATTGGGGTCGAGCTCGAGGGCCTTTTCGGCGTGCTTCTTGGCTTCGTCGAGCTGGCCGGTTTGCCACAACCAGCGGGCCATGCCAAGCCGGGTACGCACGTCGTTGGGCTCCTTGCGCACGGCGTACTGCATCCACTCGGCCGCCTTTTCGCGGTTGTCGGCCTTTTCGTACAAGCTGCCCAGCACCACAGCGGCGGGCATCAACCGGTCGTCGAGCTCATGTGCCTTTTCGAGCGACGCGTGCGCCTTTTTGTAATCGCCCAGCCAAAACAGGGCGATGCCCAATCGGTAGTGCGCTGCCGCGTCTTCAGGCGCGATCTTGATCCACTCGGTGAGTTGCCGGCTGGCTTCTTTCCAGTCAGAGCGGGCTTCGGCCACCGCAGCCAAACCGGCGCGGCACCGGCGGGCCGCATTATGGAAGCGGATTTCAGGGCCGCGCTGACCCAGGTTACCGTCTTTTCCGTAACGAACGGGCTCGTCGGTGACCTCGAACTTGTCGAGCAATTGTCGAGCTTTATCGAACAGCAAACCGGCCTCGGTGTAGCGTTTTTCTCGATACGCGATGTCGCCCAGTTCAAGATAGGTCTCCGGCGCGAGCGGCAACTCTTGAGCAGTGATTTCAAGTTGCTCGCGGGCCTCGTTCAAGCGGTTGGCTGCCAGCATCATTTTGGCCAGCAACAAACGCGGCGGCGGCAACACCGCATATTTGTTGGTTGCTTCGAT
Source organism: Planctomycetaceae bacterium (assembly GCA_015493185.1). GTDB lineage: Bacteria > Planctomycetota > Planctomycetia > Pirellulales > JAEUIK01 > WGDQ01. The sequence continues at coordinate 2,898 of WGDQ01000954.1, read as the reverse complement.
AAGGTATTTGATCGTGTCGCTCATGTCGCCCGCACGAAACTCGTCGTAGGCCGACTTCAGCTCGGGGTATTTCTCTTCGCTGGCCTTGATGCCCGGCCCGATCAGATTGCTCAGGTCGAGCGGTGCGGAAACTGTGTACGACGGCGCGATGGCCAGTGCCAACGCAGTAAGGACAAGCGAACTGAGCGGTGCGCGACATGAAGCCATGACGTCGGAACTCCTGGGGACGGGGGCACCTGTTTTTCAACAAGTGCGCGATTCAAATACAGACGGGAAAGCCTCGTTGGATTTCAGACTTCGAGTTTGCCGGTAAAACTCGCAGCCTGCAACAATACGACACGCGTTGCCACGCCAAACGGGCGCGAGCAGGGCGTGCCGTTGCCCTCTATTGTGATCGTGCCCGTTGGCACGCCTTTCCGTCGACCACCCCGGCATACCACCGGCCAACCTGCCCAAGCGATTGCCGGACACGACGATTCGGCCGAACCAGCCGAACCAGCAACCAGCGCCGTGACGCGTCCATGCCACTCCGTGCCAAAGGTGCAAAACACGTTCGCTCATCCGTGGCCGCGGAAAAAGCGCCGTTGCTCAGCACAGCCGAAGCGCATCACCAACATGTCCGCAGCAAATGACGATGTTGGACCACGGCCGCATCGGTCCTTGGCCACGGGCTGCTAGCCGGCTTCCACTGGGCACAGGACATTTCGTCATCCGTCGACGAGCGGTCCTACTGACCAGTGTACTCCAATTTGCCACATCTGTGGGGTGTGTCAACGAAAGCCAGGCCGCCCGACATTGCCTGAGCGGGGCGATGGGGCCTGCTGGGCGAGGTCGCGGGCTCTCGCATCCGTAACACTACCGGCGCAGCGGCATGGCGCGTGGGCAACAGGGAAACGAACCGTGACCTGCTCGGTCCTCCCGCTACCCGTGCTGACCAGGGGCCGGAGAAGCATGGCGATGGGCGACGGGCGATCAGGGCCGCATAGCACGCCATTGGCCCGAAAAGATGCCGGTGGCATACCAAATGCCGTTTCCGCCGCGTTTGATGTCGTAGCCGAAAAACCGGTGCCGCGCCCGAACGGCACCCCAATGGCCGGGCGATTGCCGCCACGAGTTGACGCAGTCGACGCAGGCTTCCACAAGATTTTCGCCGGGCCAGCTTTCGGCCACCACCTCCACTGCGGGGCCACCGTCGGGCATTCGACTGTTGATTCGGTGGAATCGAGTTTCCCAGTTGTGATGGCCTTGTAACTGAATTTGTGCCTGATGGCGACTGTGCTGTGCGGCCTCCTCGGCCAGAACCGGGTGAAACTCTCCCCACGCACTGGCGGGCCGCTCGGGATGGGTGCGAACGGCGTAAATCATCGTGCGCTGTGTGATCGTGCCCGGGGGCAAATCGAGCACGGTTTTCAAGGCGCGCTTCGTGTGGAACTTACCCGACGGAAAGGGGAAAGCGCTTACCACATGACCGTAGTAGGGGGCCGACTGGTGCATCAAATCGATCAGGGCAAAGCCTTCGTGCCGGTCCATGTCTTGAAAGGCCGGGTGGTCCAGCAATCGCATCGGCTTGCCGTCGACGCGGATCTCGGCATCCAGGGGCAGTCGCACGACGATCAGTTGTTCAAGCCGGCGCATGATTTCGGCGTCGGCCAACGTCCGCGATTCGAACCGCCAACAGGTCGGGTCGTTTTCCTTGTAGAAGAAGGCGAACAGCATTTTGCCCTGGGCCTTTGCCGCGGCATACGCGTCGGCATAGTCGGTGTGCCAGGGCAGCGGAGCCGCCGATTCGTCTGGTGGCATCACAAACGCACCGTGCGCCACAGCGGAAACAGAGAACATGGCGATCGCCACAGTCAGTCTCGATGCCCAACGCAGTCCGCGCCTCGTCATTCGTGGTACCTCTTTCCTGCAATCTTTCCTGAATCGATAAGTTTCTAAGTCCCTTTGGTTCCTGCAAAACGCCCGATAGGCACGCGCCGACCGTTTCTCGACGATCGGTACCCGCTCGAAGTCGGGAACGAGGCGACGCGGTGCGTTTATTCGCACAGCGTTGCGCCGCCTTGCAATTGGCCGCTGGACGATGCACGGAACTGTTCTGTCCGCGGTCCGCCTTCAGTTCATTTGCCCTTTCCGCAGTGCTGGCAACGGCCGGCGCTTCGGCTGCCTTTTGGGGAGTCAGGCATCTGTTCGCGCCGCCCGAACCCAAACGTCGCGACGCGATCTGTCGAGCCGCCAAGCGGAGCCTCCGCTATCAAGCCTTCACGGCGGTCGATCCCCTGTTTTGATTGTTTGTTTGGGTGGTGTGTATAAACTGTAGCGATTACGGTGAGCTGGTAGCCGTGTGCGTAAAGACCACCGGTTTAGCAGGTCGCAATGCCGCTTTCAAACCCCCCGCGTCGAGAAAACCGGCGCATCTATCGAGCATTGCTGATGCTTTGATGCGATTGGCGGGATGCACTGGGTGCCCGGGCAGCTTGAATCTGCAAGCCCGGGAGTGTGTGTTTGGGTCGTGTGGGATGTGTGGTGTGTTTGCGTTAAGTTTGTCGGATAAGATGTTTGCGTCGAATCTGTAGTTTGTTTGTACGCGAACATTTCGGTGTTCACTTGCTGCCGACCGGGGAGGTGGCAGCGTGCGGCTCCCATGGATTCCGAATGGATATTGCCCGTTGGGCCCTTCTGCTGGCTGCCCCTGTGTTTGCGGAATGCTGAGTCGTTGGTGATTTGGCACAGAGCGTTTGCGGCGTGGGCGTGGGAGCCGGCGCGGTTTCCCCCCTGACGCGATGATGTCCCTTTTGGCAGCCCCAGGGTTTATCCAAGCGCTGCCACAGCAAAATGGCCCCGCACCGTTTTGAAACGCCCAAGAAACATCAAAGAAAACGAGAAGCGAACTTATGGTAT
>WGDQ01000953.1 GCA_015493185.1 Planctomycetaceae bacterium | reverse complement strand
CCTCGGATACGAATCGCCCGCTCGCATTCTCGGGGCCGGGGGCGATTTTGAAGACGCCTTCTGGGCGAGCCACGGTTGTTCGTGATGGAGGGCGGCGATTTGCCGGATCGAGTTCTCGGGTCCGGCGGTCGCCCGGCAGCACGGCGCGATTGCGGATTACAAGCGGATCAAAACGGCTGCTGCTGCGCCGTGTGGCGAGTCAAAAAGGTTATGGTCTTCTCGATGCCCGTGCGTACGTCGGTTGATGGGGTCCAGCCGACCAGTCGGCGCAGGCGATCGAGGCACACGGGTTGGTGGCGCATTTCGCCTGGGCGGACCTGGACGGTGCCGAACCGGAGCCGCTGCCGGGCGATGCCCAATTGGTCTGCCGCTAGCTCGACGAATTGTCGGACCGGCATCAGGCGACCCGTGGCCACGTTGACCACCGAGCCCTCGCCTTCCCGCGCAAGCCCGAGCCGCAGGCAGGCTTGGGCCACGTCTTCGACGTAGGTGAAATCTTTTTCCTGGCGACCGGCCGAAAGGTGCAGCGGTTCGTTGTTCGAAGCGGCGGCGATCAGCGTAGGAAACAACCGTGCCGGGTGCTCGCCCGGACCATAGACCATGAACAGCCTGGCGGTGAGTGCTCGAAAGCCGGCGACTTGCTGGCAGATGTGTTGCAGATGTTGCGTGCCGAAGAGCTTCGATTGTCCGTACCAGGTGGTTGGTCGAGGCGGGGTGGATTCATGCAAATTGCCGTCGGCCTCACCGTATTCGAGCGCCGAACCCAACTGAACGAAATGCTGGCCCGGCCAGTGGTTGTCGATACACTGGGCCGCCGCCGTCGCAACGTGCTCGACCAGTTGCGCGTTGACGAGCATGCCTTGTTGGGGGTCGCGTTCCGAATGGTCGACACCGTAGCCGGCCGCATTGAAGGTGATGCTGGGTCGGAAATCGACGATCGCCTGTTGCGCGGCCTCGGCATTGGTGAGGTCGACCGGCACGATGGTGCCGCTGAATGCATATTGTTGGGCCACGCGCCGGGCGGCTTCCGGGTCGCGCACCAACAGCCCCAGTTCGGCGCCGGCCCGATCGAGCCATCGCGCCAGCCAACGACCGATGAAACCGCTAGCCCCGAGCACGGCGACTCGCACGCCGGCATACGATCGCTGGCAATCGGCGAATGATGTGGGCGCGTTCACGTAGTGGTTGGATCACGGGGCCAAGGCAAGCTGCCAACAGTGGACAAACCGCCAAAAGGGCGGGCCACAAAGACGCCTGGGCCGAAAGGTAAAAGGTACAGGCAAAGAAGGTAACGGCGAACGAACGGTGATATGAGGACGCGGAAATCAAAGCCTCAGTATAGTCCGGCCCCCAAGATCTTCAACAAAAGGCCTTGCCGCAGCTTGGGATAGGACGAAGCGGCCTTCGCCTGGCGAAAGGCTTGCGCCGCGCGGCGCGCTCGCAGGTGCGCGACGGACGCGTTGACCAATCGCACGTGTGCCGGCGCCGTGGTGTGTAGTTGCTTGGCGCGCGTGCGGGCGGCTGTTTTGCTTCAAACCGCTCGCTCCGCGGCAATGCGAGCCGGTTCGCATCATCTCGCCCCGCCAAGGGGGAGAGACAATTATGTCGGCATGTCGGCGGTCGGGTGCCCTGCGGCCTATCGGCACCCACAACCAAGGTGCGGAAGCGGGCACCGGTCGGATCGCTGCCTGCCAAGTTATGGCGAAGCCGAGGCCAAGGGAGGTGATTGGCAGGGCCGCCGTGCTTGCTGAAGTGCCTGTGGGGTGCCGACTGGAGTGCCTGTGGAGTGCCTTTAGGGTGCCGGTTGAGTGTTTTGTGGCTGGTATTGACGCAAGTGGGGGCAGCCGTCAGACTTCGCCGCCGAAAGCCGCCCCGCTGTGCGATTGGGCAACAGCGGCCGCGCGATGGTTGATTTCACGTAGCATTCGACCGGCGTATCCCACGCGACCGTTCGCCTGCGTGCGGTTCGGGCGGTTCGGGCGGGGCAAGCCGAGTCGGTGGACAGAACGCTTGCCGGGCAGCGCGGTGCTCGGTGGGGTAACGCGATCTGTGTTTCCACCGGCACGCGATCCTCGCGCGGGTTGATTGTCCGCAGTGGCCCCGTGCCGATTCGGATGGGCAGGCGCCAAAAGGCCGGCTCGCGCTGATTTTGAACAGGAACGGAACCGACCGGGGTTTTCCGATGACGAAACGTGCCTTGATCACCGGCATCACCGGGCAAGACGGCTCGTATTTGGCCGAGCTCTTGTTGGCCAAGGGTTATGAGGTGCATGGCGTGATCCGTCGCTCGAGCAGCCCGAACACCGAGCGAATCGATCATTTGCTCGATCGGCTCAAGCTGCACACGGCCGACTTGCTCGACATGGGGTCGTTGCTGAGCGTGCTCGAAGCCAGCGACCCGCACGAGGTTTACAACCTGGCCGCGCAAAGCTACGTGGCCACGAGTTGGAAACAGCCGGTTCTGACTGGCGAAGTGACGGCGCTGGGCGTGGTGCGGTTGCTCGAGGCGGTGCGGCATTTCAATGCGAAGATCCGCTTTTATCAGGCCAGCTCGAGCGAGATGTTTGGCAAGGTGCGGGAAACGCCGCAACGCGAAACCACGCCCTTTCATCCGCGCAGTCCGTATGGCGTGGCCAAGGTGTATGGGCATGCCATCACGGTGAATTATCGCGAGAGTTTCGGGATGTTCGCCTGCTCGGGCATTTTGTTCAATCACGAATCGCCACGGCGGGGCATCGAGTTCGTAACGCGGAAGATCAGCCACGCGGTGGCGGCGATTCACCACGGGTTGCGCGACGAACTGCGGTTGGGCAACCTCGAAGCGCGTCGCGATTGGGGATTTGCCGGCGACTATGTAGACGCCATGTGGCGAATGCTCCAGCAAGACGAGCCCGACGATTTCGTGGTGGGAACGGGCCGAACGCACCGGGTGGAAGATTTCGTACGAATGGCGTTCGAACACGTGGGGCTCGACTGGCGGCAGCATGTGGTGATGGATCCCCGCTTCTATCGACCGGCCGAAGTCGATTTGCTCATGGCCGATGCTTCGAAGGCCCGAAGCCGCCTGGGGTGGGAACCGCGGGTCTCGTTCGAGGAACTGGTGCGCCGGATGGTGGATGCCGATTTGGAGCGTCTGGCCGGGCGGCAATCGCGGCGGTCGGCCGCATGAACCACAGCGAGCCGCTGCGTTCACCTGCTTCGACAGTGGCGGTACACAACC
>WGDQ01000952.1 GCA_015493185.1 Planctomycetaceae bacterium | reverse complement strand
GGCTTCGCCGTCGCGCAGCTCGCTAAGCAAGCGCTCGTAGTTGGCAAGGCCGATGTAACGGGGTGACGAGATCAGGTCGTAACGACAAAAGCTCCACACCAGCGAGGCGACGAACGGATAGGCGATTAGCCCCACGAAGCCGATCAGCCACGGAAGCGCGAAGGCCGGGCCAACCCACCGCGACCGGCGTTTTTTCGACGAGAACCACATCAAAAGCAGCGGCAACGACCTGGAGTTACAACAAGCAGGGGCGATTCGCGGGGTCGAGAACAACCGGGCTCGGAAATCGAAGCGCCAAGCGGCGGTGCCATTTTACGCCTCGGTTCTCGCAGCGAGGAGGGCATGAGGACGGCTTACATGGAATATTCACGTTCTATCGAGCTTTTCACGTGGCCCGAAGCGACCTGTTTTTTGTGATCTATCGCACATCCAATCCTCTCTATTCTCTCGGCCAGCGGGCGAAAGAACCCCGGCACGCCAGGCTGACCGCGTTCGGGTGCTGACGACGCTGCCCCCTCCGTGACTTGCGATTGCGGCACCATTGGGCCCCCCAGGACCAAGGAAGCAGCAAGGCCCCACGTGTGGGGGCCTGACGGCGGCGGGCGGAGCGAGCCAGACTCGTACAACACGCGCCCCGAACCGAAAAAAGCCGGTCTGTATCCGAAGCCGCGGGGAGTGCTACACTTGCAACACCGCCCTGGCATATGATTCAGAAGCATGATGAAACCTCTGCGGATTAAGAACGCGCGCCGGCGAATCAAGATCACGCGGGATGAAAACGGTGTTCCGCACATCGAAGGCCGATCGTACCGCGATGTGATCTATGGCCTCGGCTTCATGCACGCGGTCGACCGGCCTACGCAGATGCTCTTCTCGCGTGCGGTGGCCAGCGGCCGTTCGGCCGAACGAATTGCGGACAAACCCGAGCTGGTGGAAACCGATCGCTTTTTCCGCCGCGTGGGCCTTTATCTGCGATTGGATGAGGAGGTCGATCAGCTCGACGACGTGACGTTTGGCCACATCACGGCCTACTGCGAGGGCGTGAACGATGGAATGAAACAGTCGGGCCGTTCGTTGCCCATGTGGGCCACGGGCTTTCAACCCACGCCCTGGGACCAGAAGGCGGTAATGCTCGTCGGCAATTTGCTGAACTACGGCGGACTGGCCGTCGGACAGCAGCAGAGCGAGCGGCTAATCGTCGAGTTGATACAGGCCGGCGTTTCGCCTGAAAGGCTGCGGGCACTTTTCGATTCGCTGCTCGACGATGCCGATTTCGAGCTGCTGAAAAAAGTGAAAATCTCGCGGCAGCTCTCCGACGAGGCGCTGGAGCTGATTGCCGACCTTCCGCGCCTGGCGGGCAGCAATGCCTGGGCCGTGGCGCCCGAGCGCAGCGCCAGCGGCAACGCGCTGCTGGCCTCTGATCCGCATTTGGAGGTCAACCGTTTGCCGGCCATCTGGTACGAGGCCGTGTTGAACTGGGACGACGACCGCTACGTGATGGGCGCCACGCTGCCGGGTTGTCCCAGCTTCGGCGTGGCCCGCACGCATGAAGTGGCCTGGGGCGTGACTTATTTGAAAGGCGACACCAGCGACTATTTCATCGAAGAGTGCCGCCGTGGCCCCAACGGCTGGCAATATCGTCGGGGCAACCAGTGGCACGACTTCCGCGTGCGGGAAGAGGTGATCCATCGCAAGGGGGGCGACGACGAGACGCTGCGCGTTTATTACAACGATCTGGGCACGCTCGAGGGCGATCCCGATGCCAACGGGCCCGGCTATTATTTGCTAACCGCTTGGACGGGCGATCATGGTGGCGTCGGCAAGTCGTTGGCCATCTGGATTCGCGTTGTCGACTGCGACGAAACGATCGAGGCAATGGACCTGGTGCGAGAATTGCCCCACCCGACGCTTTGTTGGGTGTTTGCCGACCGCGACGGCCACATCGGATCGCAGGCTTCGGGTTGGTTTCCCAAGCGCCGCAAGGGCCATATCGGGTTGGTGCCCGTGCCCGCCTGGGACGAACGAAACCACTGGAAGGGCTGGATTCCCTCGTCGCTGCTTCCCCGCACATACGACCCGAAAGAGGGTTTCGTGGTTTCGGCCAACGAGAACATCAATCCGCCGGGCGGGCCGATGCTGGTCACCGTGCCCGTGCCCGACTACCGCAAGCGGCGGATCGTCGAGGTTTTGGAGAAGCTGCCCAAGGCCACGCTGGAAGACATGCAAAAGCTGCAATACGACGTGGTCAGCGTGCAAGCCCGCGATTTGCTGGAAGTGTTTTTACCGTATCTTCCTGAGGGCGAGATCAAGGAACGGCTCGAAAACTGGGATTACAGCTACACGCCCGAGAGCACCGAGGCCACGCTCTTTTCGCGCCTGTATCGCAACGTGTTGCTCGAAATATTTGGCCAAGATCCCGAGGAGCAAGGCGGCATCGGCTGGCGCCGCATGCTTTATCTGTGCTCTCGAGTCGGCTTTTCGCTGATGATCGTCACCTGCATCGACCGGCTGCTGAAGAAAGACGTTTCTCCGTGGTGGCATAAGCGCGACAAAGGCGAAATGATTCGCCGTGCCGCCGAAAAGCTTAAGGGCGAGAAAGACCAACCGTGGTCGGTAACCAACGCCTTCAGCTTCACGAATCGTTTCTTCGAAGACCAATTCGTGGGCAGCGCGTTGGGTTTTCACACCGGCGAGATCGCCATGCCCGGCTGCCACGCCACGCCGTTTCAAGGACATTTGTTGCGTGTGGCACGGCGCGAGGCCACGTTTGCCCCCTCGTACCATTTCACCACCGACTTGGGCACCGACGAGATCTACACCAATTTGCCCGGCGGCCCGAGCGAGAGCCGCTTCTCTCGGTACTATAAAAACGACATCCCGCGCTGGATCGAGGGGAAATACAAGCGGGTTACCGTGGAGCCGCAAAGCGAATCGTAACCACTGGCAGAGTAGGCGAACACAACGGGCCGGTCGGGTCCGGCGGCGGCCAGAAACCGGATAGGTTGGACGGTGCCACGCATGCCGCCCCGCCCATTGTTTTTCATTCGCGCCGCGGGCTCCAAATCGTGTAGCCCGATCATGCGCGACAGCGGGCCGCGTTTTCGATTTCGGGCAGTTGGGTACTGTGCCACGGCGACCATTTGTTGACGCGTAGCGGAAACGAATTTTGCGGCCGTGTTGCTGCTTGCGGCGCGGCTCTGTGTGTAACGGCAGAATCGGTTGTGCCGGCTTTTCGGGTTCGTGAGCGAAAAAACACGATGCTGGAAAGCCCACTCCCCCACGCCGGCGGTCCATCGGCTGAAACGTTCGTGGCGACCACGCGGGAAAGGCGCTGGTTTTTTTGCAAGTTCGCCGGATCTTCAACCGCTAAGATCGTTGCCTCCAATCACTTGAGCTAAGTTTGCTTTAGGACGCCTCTTCAAGGTGCGCCGTTGCGGTTTTTTGTCGGTTGTGGCGCGGGCTTTTCGCAGCTTCGTGCCGCTGACGACTGCCAGGCGATTCGGCCGCGTCAGGTAGCGTGCTTCCGATCGTAGCGCTTCCGGCGGACGTCGTTCATCAACGCATCTTGTTGCTTCGGTTTGTTTTGGTTTCTTTGCTGCCGCGCTGCCCGGCCATATTTTGCACCGTGTGAGTGGTAATGCCCCAGCACGATCGCCCCATCGAACGATTGGTCGCTCAGACCGATAGCCTGTATTCGCTGCCGGCTGTCGCGGTCGAGGTATTGAAGCTGACCGAACAACCCAACGTCGATGCTCGCCAGTTGAAGGAGTGTATCGAGAAAGATCCCGCACTCACCGCAAAATTGCTGCGCGTGGTCAATAGCGCGTTGTTCGGCTTGTCGCGCGAGGTATCGGACCTGAATCAGGCATTGGCGCTCTTGGGAATCAAGCCTCTGAAGTTGCTCGTTTTGGGGTTCAGCCTGCCCGACGGGCTGTTTTCCGGTGTGCAACGCGAGCTGCTGACTCGCTACTGGAATCGCACCCTGACGAAGGCCGTTGCCGCCCGTGAGTTGTGCAACCGCCTGAAGCTGGCCGCCGGAGACGATGCCTTTCTGGCAGGATTGCTGCAAGACTTGGGCATGCTGGTGCTCATTCAGCAGGTGGGCGATCCATACGTCCGGTTTGTTGAGCAGGCACGCGGCGACTGGGGGCAACTGGCCGAACTCGAACGGCTGGCACTCAGCTTTGATCATGTGGAGCTTACGGCACGCTTGCTCGAACAGTGGGGAATGCCCGAGGCGCTTGTCGAGGCGATCGTTCCGATCGAAGGCGAGTTTCGCCCGTCGAAATCGACCGATGATGTGCGGTCGATTATCCATCTGGCCGACTTGATCACGCAGATTGTTGTCGATCAACGCACCGCGCTGTTGCCGGTGCTGGTTGCCGATGGCGGCCTGCTCGGACTGCGAGAGTCGGAATGGGAAACATTCTTTCAAGAGCTGCAAGACAAGGTGCTCGGTCTGGCCGATGTGCTGATGGTCGAGCTTCCTGACGATTTGAACTACGCCGAGGTTCTCCAGCAGGCGCATCAGCGGCTGGTGCGCGAGGCCAGCGAAGCGGCGGCGGAATTGGCCGCATTGCGCCGACAACATGAAGCGGCGGCCGCCGCAGGCACCTGCGGCGAACTGGCAGCCGCCGTTGCTCGCATTACCGCGACACCTCGTAGCACGCCGACGACGACCGCGCAATCCGGCGAAAGTTCGAGCACAAGCGAATCTGCCAGGTTGATCGCAGAAGATGCGCCGGCCGCAACGGCCACGGCGGATCGCGAGGCCGCTACAGTCGACGCACGGCGCACCGCGGCGGACGATCCGGCCTTGGTCAACCGCATTGCCATGGCCGTGGCCGCATGCCGGCAAGCCCGTTGCGCGCTGAGCCTGCTACTGGTGGAAGTGGATCATTTCCGCGATCTGCTCTTTCAACTGGGTCCCGATCAGGGCAATCACTTGCGGCAGTTGGTCGAGATGGTTTGCCGGTCGATCGACCATCCGGCCGTTTGGTGCGACGAAGTTCACGAAGCACAGTTTGCCGTTTTGCTGGCAGGCTGCGAACGCGATGAAGCCGTTCGCCGGGGTAATGAGCTGGTACGGGCAATTCGGAAACTGGGCAGCGACTCGCAGCCCGATCGGCCAACGATCACCGTGAGCATCGGGGCCGCCACGGTCACGATGCCACCGAAAAACTTTCTTGCCGAAGATTTGGTGGAAGCCGCAAGCCGATGCCTGTATGGTGCGCAGGCCTCGGGCGGCAATACGCTGAAGAGCATCGAGATTTATTGACGGCCGGCAAGTCGCCCTCGCTCCGGACGTTTCTCTATCCAGAAAGTCGGAAAGGACCAAGAGATTCTCTCTTGGGTGGCGGCCGTGGGGTGATCGCACAGAGCGAGACGCGGCGGTTGGCCCGGCCCTGGCGGCTCGTCTGGCGTCCACACGTTCGATAGGTCGCGGGCAAACCGGCGCAGAAACCGCGACGGCACAAGAACCAACCCCTGCGGCCAACACCGGTGCTTTGCGCGCCGTAGTGGTTCGGGTGCCATAC
>WGDQ01000951.1 GCA_015493185.1 Planctomycetaceae bacterium | reverse complement strand
GTTGCAGGAAGTGCTGGCACATGGGGTGGTGTGCAGCCGGTTTGAGCCCATTGTCGACTTGTCGACGCAGGATGTGTTTGCTTTTCAGGCGGTTGCTTCGCGCGGACGCGAGGGCTCGATCGTTGCCGACGGCAGCGAGTTGCTGCACCTGGTGGAATGCCAGCTCGGCGACCGGCTGCGTCAGGTGCTGCGCATGGCCGCCGTTGCGGATGCGGCGCGGCTGGACGAAGAGGCTTGCGTGGTGCTCGATGTGCACCCATCGGAGCTTGGCAGCGACCGTTTGGTCGATTCGTTCCGACGGCTGCGGTATGCGGCCGGCGAAACACGGCCGTTGGCCGTGCAGGTGCCGGAAAGCGCCGTGAGCGATTCCGATTACTTTTTGGCTCTTCGAGACGAGTTGCGGCGGTTGAACGTGACCATGGGCTACACGGGCTTTGCCGCGGGGCGCGGTCGCGTGCTCGAACACAGCGAACGGCCCCCCGATTTTTTGAAGCTCGACCCCTCGCTCGTGCGTTATATCAATCGGAGCAAACGGCGGCAGTCGCAAGTGCAATCGTTGGTTGAGGCGTGTGAGGAGCTTGGCATTCGGCTCATTGCCGAGGGGATACGTACCGAGTCGGAAGCGGCGCTGCTACAGCAGCTTGGCTGCCGTTACGGGCAAGGTCGCTTTTGCGGGGTGCCGCAAACCGCGGCGCATTGGGCAGGTTCGTATGCCGCTTGATGGCGCGGCACTGCCAGCGACGCGCGTGCATGGCGTGAGATTGCGTTGTCACGCTGTCGCATCGGGGGAGTGCTGCGTACGTTATTCCGGCCGGTCGCCTCGGCTGCTGGCCGCTTACGGAGTCGCGCTGTGTATCGACTGGATGGATGCAAGGATGCGCCGACCGCGTTGCGACTGAACGATTCGGAGACCACGCCCTACTGGCCACAACTTCGGGAAGCGAAACGGCCGCTCGACCGCCGCTTCGGGCGTTGCGAACAACTCGTCGATAGGTAAGCACCGTGGGAAACAGCGCTCTGACACGCGCAGAACCGATTGCCGGCTACACGCCGATCGAGCGCGTCGGCGCTGGTGGTTATGGCGAGGTGTGGAAAGTCGACGCTCCGGGCGGGCTCGTCAAGGCGATCAAGTTTGTTTACGGGCACATGGACGACGCGCGCGCGGCGCGCGAGCTGAAGGCCCTGAATCGAATCAAGCAGGTTCGCCACCCGTTCTTGCTATCGCTCGAGCGCATCGAGGTGGTGGACGGTCAGCTATTGATCGTTACCGAGCTGGCCGACATGAGCTTGAAAGACCGCTTCGAGCAGTGTCGCGCCGAGGGGCTGCCGGGCATTCCTCGTGACGAGTTGCTGGTTTATCTGCGCGATGCCGCCGACGCCCTGGACTACATGCGCGAGAAGTTCTCGCTGCAACACCTGGACGTGAAGCCCGAGAACTTGCTGCTTGTGGGCGGGCGCGTGAAGGTTGCTGATTTCGGGCTGGTGAAGGACCTGCACGAGGTGTCGATGTCGATGATGGGCGGTATGACGCCGGTGTACGCGCCGCCCGAGGTGTTCGACGACCGCGCCAGCGAGCACAGCGATCAATACAGCCTGGCGATTGTATACCAGGAAATGCTGACGGGCGTGTTGCCGTTTCCGGGCCGCACGCCGGCACAATTGGCCGCGCAGCACTTGCACAGCCGCCCACTGCTCGGGTCGCTGTGCGAGGCCGACCGGAAGATCATCGCCCGGGCATTATCGAAAGATCCGGCGCAGCGGTTCGCCAGTTGCAAGGAGATGGTCGAGGGCCTGCTGAAGGCCGACCCACTGGGCGACGACGGGGGGAATGAATCGTCGGCCGACGTGGCCGTAGATGATTCGAACGTCGAAACAGCCACGTTGGCTTCGAGCGCAACCAGCGTGGGGCAATCGGGCTCGCTGGTCGAAGCGGAGCCGCGCACCGGCGGCGCGGGCAGCGAGCGGTCGAAACCCTCGACGCCGACGTTGGCACCCGGCCTGCCGGCCCGACGCTCGAGCCAACCCCGGCGCGTGACGCCATCGATCGAGCCGGCGCCGGTTTATGATTTGCCCCCGATCGAGATTTCGGCCGCCGATGTGGGACTGCGGCCGACGCTTTGCATTGGCATTGGGGGCACGGGCCGCCGTGTGCTGCTGGCGATGCGTCGACGTTTGTATCAGCGGTTCGGCCCGCTCGAGGCGCTGCCGGCCTGGGATATGCTGCTGCTCGACACGGATCAGCAGGCCGTGGCCTCGGCCATGCAGGTGGACCCGACCGTTGCGTTGTCGGCGGGGCATCAAACGCTGCCGCTGCCGCTGCGGCGTCCGCAAGACTACCGAGCGGCGTCGGAAAAGTTTCTTCACTGGCTGAGTCGGCGTTGGCTATACAACATTCCCCGTTCACTCCAAACACAGGGAATTCGGCCGTTGGGTCGCTTGGCGCTGGTCGACCATGCGCAAGCGGTCATGCAACGCTTGCGCGAGGCGATTGGGCGCGTTACAGACGCCGAAGCGATCGAGCGATCGCTGGAAACCACGCAGATGGAATTGCGCGATCGGACGCCGCGTATTTTCGTCGTCGCGTCGATTTCAGGCGGGGCCGGCAGCGGCATGGTGCTCGATGTCGGCTATGCGCTGCGAAAGACGCTGGCCGATCTGGAATTGGCCGACGATGGGCTTGCGGCCCTGCTCGTACATGCTACGGGGCACGACGCGGCGGCCGCCGATCTGGCGACCGCTAATGCCTATGCCTGTTTGACCGAACTGTATCACTACGAACAGAACGATCAGGCGTATCCCGGCGATCCGGCGCTTGGGCTTCCCTCTTTCCGACCGGAAGAAAAGCCGTTCGAAGATACATACTTCGTTCATTTTGGCGATGGGCTGACGCGGTCGGCATATCAAACGGCGGTTGATCGGGTGGCCGGCTATTTGTACCTCGACATCGCAACGGCCGCGGGAGCGTGCTTCGACATTTGCCGAGGGCTCGAACATCGCAGTTCGCAGTCGGCCCCCCGCGAGCCGCAAGTTCGCAGCTTCGGGCTGAGCGAGATTCATTGCGACGTGGGACGCGCCGCAGAGAGCGAGTCGCAGCGGGCGTGTCGGCGGGTCGTGCTCCGCTGGCTCGGCAAGCCGGGCAGTGCGGCCGAACGACACGATGCGGCGCAGCAGCCCAGCAAGATAACGCAGCGGGTGAATGAAGTGGCGCAAGCCTGCGTTCGCACGGTGCATCTCGATGTGCTTCCCTTGGTGGAACACCTGCACACGATGGCCGAGCGTTCACTGGGCCACGACGCTGCGACGTTGGCGCGGCAGGTGTTTGAAGAAGCCGGCAACGCAGCCCGCACAGGCCGGGACAGGCAGCGAACATTTGACCGGGCCGTGGCAAGAGTGGAGCAACTCTTGGAGGGTCGGGCCGATCCGTGCGATTTGAACGAACCGCCTGCCGGAAGTGCCGAGACCGACGCAGACGCTGACGATGACGAAGATCGCGTTCGCGGGGTGCGCACCGCGCTGGCCGACCATGTGCAGCTGCTCGGCAAGGAACAGGGCCAAATGCTGCGACAATGCGTGTTGGACTTTGTCGACGATCCAAAGGGGCGTTTGGCCGCAGCCGACGATGCCCGCAACTGGTTCCAACTTCATTTGGATGGCATGCGCGACGAGTTGGAGCGCCTGCGACGGGAGGCACAAGAAGAGCGATTGCAGCTCCAAAGGGAGTTGCTGCGCGGCGATCGCGGCGCGCGAGGCGGCACGTCGTCGTGGTGGCTTCGTTGGCGCGGCTCGGCGGTGCCTGCCGACGATGCGCAGTTTGGTCGCTATTGCCAACTCCGGCTGAGCGAAGTGGCGCTCGACGCGGTGGGCGACCTGATCGATATGGACCAATCGCATTTGAACGAGGTGGAAAGGCAGATTGCGCAGATTCGCCGTGTGCTGGATCGGCTGGCCGATTCGTTTCGCCGGTCGCAACAACGCGTTGTGGAACGCGAGGCCGAAACGGACGCCGCAGAAGGTGAGCTAGGGCGTCATCTCACGGCAGCCGTCGAGTGCGCGTTGCACGAATCGCTATCGGATTTCGTGACGAACATCGATCAGCAATTCCAACAAGAGTTCCTGGCATCGCATGGCGGACTGTCGGCACTGGCAGACGACGACCCGCAGTTGATGGGCACGCTGCCCGAGGCACTGCGGCTGGCTGCATGGGCCACGATGCGCGAAGCGGCCCAACAGATCGATGTCGCCAGTTTGTTTCTCGATCAGCAAACAGACAGGGAAGCCACATGCTGCCTGTTGCGGCGTTGTCACGACGCGGCCGAACCACCACTGCTAACGACGGGAGGTTCGCGGCGCTGGGTTGCTGTTTTGCCCCGTGGTGAAGGGGACAAACGGCTGTATCAGCTTGTGCGCGACACAGTGGACGTGGCGCCTACGGTTGTGTTCGATGGCGATCGCGATATTACGTTTTGCTGCGAAGCGCAACAGCTTTCTCTCGCGAAACTGGCCGCACGGCTCGTGGAGTCGAACCCCGCGGCGGCGCAGGTAGCCAGCCGGATTCACGTTCGCAACGACGTGCCGTGGACGGAGTTCGAGCTGCCGTCGTATCGCTAAGAAGGTGCCTTCACAATCGCTTCCAGGCCCGAGGTTGTGAGCAGGCGATTCATATCAAGCAGGACGAAGCAGGCGAATTCTCCTTGGACTGGTCGATGCAGACCGACGACGAGAAAGCTGCCTGCTGCGATCGAAGCCGGAACTGGATTTTGTTGAAGACCACCTTCTAAAAGCCGTGCCACCGCGAGAGGCTGCGGTCGTTGGCGCACGCGACCGCTGGCACGCAGCGCCCCAGGGGTGTTCACTCTGGCAATGAACTTTGGGCGTGTGGCCCCACGCTTCGTGCGTGGCGAGTGCGTGTGTGCTTGTCGAATGCCGGCTTGTCGAGCGGGGCGGGAGTTTGTGTCCCGTGGTGTCGGTTGGCGGTGCGATGGCCCGGTGGCTGGGCGGCACGCACGCAACACGGGCGGGCTACTCGCCCAATGTGGCCTTGCGGCGCAAGATGTGGTGGTAGTGCTGCGCGAAGCGGTGCGCTTCGTCACGCACGTATTGCAGCAGCCGAAGCGCGTAGGCATGGCGCGAAAGCCGCAGGGGCTCGTCGCGGTCGGGCAGAAAAATTTCTTCTTCGCGTTTGGCCAGACTGAGCATGGTGGGCGGCTCGATTTCCAGGGTGTCGAAAGCCGCGCGAGCGGCGCGAAGTTGCCCCTTGCCGCCGTCGATCAGCAACAGATCGGGGAAAACCTCTTCTTCGGCAGCCAGACGGCGAAACCGTCGGGCGACCACTTCGCGAATGCTGGCGTAGTCGTCACCTCGCCCGGCTTGCCGGATGCGGTAGCGTTTGTAGCCGGGTTTGAAGGGCAAGCCGTCGATGAATTGTACCAGGCTGGCCACGGTTTCGCCGCCTCCGAGATGAGCGATGTCGACCCCTTCGATCGTTCGCGGTGTGGCCGATAGCTTCAGCACCCGTCGCAAACCGGCCAGACCTTTCTTCGGGTCGATGTAGAACACCTCGGGCTGTACGTGCG
>WGDQ01000950.1 GCA_015493185.1 Planctomycetaceae bacterium | reverse complement strand
GTATTCGGCAGTTGCTCGCCGAGCGGCCGAAGAAAAATTGACGAACGTATCAACGACGAGCGGTCGGCGCGAAAGACGCGAGCCGACTCAACGCAAGCGGCAAGCACAACCGTGCACATGGCGCCGACGTGAAGCCCCGATGCGTGGGTCGCCGGAGGCGGCAGCAGATTGCTGGCCATCCCGGCGGCGGTTGGCGACCGATGGTGCGAGAAAACGGATCGCCCGGCATAGGGCCGATGGCGCGGCGGGCGCCGGCTGGCAGTAGTGATGTCGCAATTTTGCCGGCGTCTGTGGGCGGGTGCTGACCCCACGGCCTGGTCGGCGGGGCGGCCCTGTTTTTTTCGGACGTTGTTGTGTTGCGTGCTACGTTTTTGTTTTCGACTTTGTTTTCGACGTTTGTTCTTCAACTACTGAAAGACACTCGACGTTGGCCCATATTCTGATTACCTCCGGACCGACGCGCCAGTATCTGGATCCGGTGCGTTACCTGACCAATGCCTCGAGCGGCCGGATGGGTCGCGCGCTAAGCGAGGCGGCATTGGCTTTGGGGCATGAGGTGACGATTGTCAGCGGACCGGTCGATATTGAATACCCGGCCGCGGCGCGGCGGATCGACGTGGTTTCGACGGAAGACATGCTCGAGGCGTGTCTCAACGTGTTCCCGCATTGCGACGGTCTGATCGGTGCGGCCGCGCCGTGCGACTACCGGCCCGTGAAGGTGGCGGCGGGCAAGATCAACAAGACCGGCGGCCTGCTGCGCTTGCATTTGATTGAAACGCCCGACGTGGTGGCCACACTGGGCACGGTGAAAGCGCGGCAGTGGCTCGTGGGCTTTGCGCTCGAAACCGAGGACCATCGGCTACGGGCCATTACCAAGCTGGAACGCAAGAGCTGCGATCTGATGGTGCTCAACGGTCCCGAGGCGATGAACGCCCGCCAGAACGAAGTGGAAATTATCGACGCAGCCGGCAAGGTGATCGAGCGGCTCGCCGGGTCGAAAGAAGATGTGGCCACCGGCATACTGCGAATCATTCAAGAGCGATTGATCGATGGCCGCGCCACGGCGTAACGCGCCGACCGCGACCGGCTAGCTCATTCGCTGGTACAATCGCTCGACATCTTCACGACGACACAGGGCAGTGCCGGGCGTCATCACCGCGGCCGCTCCGGCTGCCACGCCGTAGCGGACGGCACGATCGATCGGATCGCCGTGCGCCAGCCGAACCACGATGCCGGCCACCATGCTATCGCCGGCACCTACCTTGCTGCGGATCGGAACGGTGGGCGAACGGATGTGTTGCGCATCGTCGGCTGTAACCAGCATTGCGCCGCCCGAGCCGAGCGATACGACCACGACCTCGACGTGACCACGATGAATCAGTTCGCGGGCGGCCCGCTCGATGTGCGCGTCGTCTTGCAGGTGCTCGCCGGCCAACTGACCGAGTTCACGAAGGTTCGGCTTGATGAGGTAAACGCCGGCCTCGATGGCTCGAACGAGCGCGGCCCCGCACGTATCGACAATCACGCGGCAGTCCTTGGGCAGGCGCTGCACGACGCGGAAATAGAAATCGTCTGCCGTTCCGGGCGGCAAGCTACCGCTGGCCACCAAATAGCTTGGTGGAGGATCGAGCTGCTCGATGATTTGCAGGCAGCGTTGGCTTTCGGCTTCGCTGAGATGCGGCCCGGGCATGCCGAACCGATACTGCAACGTGGTCGACTCTTCGAAAATGATCAGGTTTTCGCGCACCATGCCTTGAATGGGCACTTCGACTTGCTCGATGTGTTCGGCCGCAAGCAGTTCGTGCAGCAGTTGGCCGGTCCAGCCGCCGCGCGTCCAGATGGCGCGGGCCCGACCACCGAGAGTGTGGATGGCGCGGGCCACGTTGATGCCGCCACCGCCCGGCTCAAAAGTGGGCTCGCTACAGCGGAGCTTGATCTCGGCCACCACGCGATCGACCGACGAACTCTTGTCGATCACCGGGTTCACCGTCAAAGTAACAATAGGCGACATGGCTAGCGTCCCTTCTATGAGGTTTGAATCGCATGCATTCGTCCGGCACATACGACGCCTACTATCGCGCAGCGATCGGCAACCGGCTGGCGATGTGCTACCGCTACCGGCCGAATGCCGACGTCGCTGGTGCGTTGCGCCGCGCCGCTGTCCGCGATGATGGCGATCGTGCTGGCGGTCGTCGCGCGGCACAGCGCCGCCCGAGTTGAGCCGAGCTTAGACCGACAAGCAGTGGGCCGAGGAATTTTTTGGAGGAGATTTTACGAACGTCGGCTCCCATTGCACGAGTAACGGAAACTTGCACGCTGGCGGCGTTCGGCAGGCATGCAGCAAAACCGGCTCGGGAGAAACGGTTCACCCCTTGTTCCACAACGAAGATGGGTGCATGACGAACGGAATCTTCTTTTCTCAACTTATCGAACAACACGTCGGCCCACCAGCCGAGCACACAGCCGCGAGCGCATGAATCTCACATCACCGCTTACCCAACCGATACCTCCTGGAACCACACAACCACGGTCCTTGCTGCACAATGGGCCCGATACGGTTCGACCGCACAGGACCGCACGACGATGAACACCGACCCTCCCACGACGATGTCGACCCGGTTTTCGTTTTTCGTGCTCGTGGCGGCAGTGGTCGGCGCCGGCGTGTTGTTTTTCCAGGTGGTCGAGCCGTTCTTGTTTCCGCTGTTTTTCGCCGGCGTGTTGGCGCTGTTGTTTTGGCCGGTACACGTTTGGACGGCAGAATACATTTGCTTGGGGCACCGGCGGATTTCGGCCGCGGTGATGACGGCCGGTATCTTATTTCTGGTGATGCTGCCAATCACCGGGGCGTTGTTTCTTTCAGCCCGCGAATTGATCGACGTGGGCCGCGAGATCGTCGAGTGGCTTCAACCCCCGCCGGAAAGCGAGGTGGATCGCGAGGTTTCTCAACTGCGGCAGGTGATGAGCCGCGAACAGTTCGATCAGGTGCGCAACGCGGTGTTTGAAGACCTTTCGCCCGCCGAGGTGTTTCCGGGCATCGAAGGCACGGTGGCAGGCGAGATATTGGCCCGGCTGGCCAACGATTTTCCGCGTGCGGAAGTGGTCGAGGCATTTCGTCGCGAGCGGGCCAGCCCGCTGGAGCGGATCCGCCACCATCCGCTGGTGCGGCGCGTTCAACAGTGGCTCGAACCGCTGCTTTCGGACGAAGACATCGACCGGCTGCGCGATACCGTGCTGCGTGGTTTGGAAGGCATTCCGCAGGCGTTGTATGCGCGAACCACGGCGTTGTTGGGCGATGCCGTGTACTTCCTGATCGGCTTCGCCGTGCTGGTTGTGGGGCTGTATTACTTCTTCGTCGATGGCCCCGACTTTTT
>WGDQ01000949.1 GCA_015493185.1 Planctomycetaceae bacterium | reverse complement strand
GTTCGGCAACGACCGGCACCAACTGATAAAGAAACGGATCGCGAGTACCCAACTGACGGCCATCGAGCACCGCCCGGCGCAGCAAGCGACGGATGACGTATTTCTCCTTGTTCGGACCGGGCACTACGTTTTCGTGAATGGCGAACGTGCAAGCGCGCACATGGTCGGCAATGCGCCGCAAACGCCGCCCGGTATCGCTCTCGGGATCGTAGTGAAGATGACACGATTCGGCAGCCGCCTCGACCAGCGGCAGCAGAATGTCGATGTGGTAGTTGCTGGCCACCTTCTGTAGCACGGCGGCGGTGCGTTCGAGCCCCATGCCGGTGTCGATGTTTTTGCTGGGCAGCGGACGCAGGTTGTTGGGCGGGTCGCCCACGCGGTTATATTGCGTGAAGACGAGATTCCAGATTTCGACATTTCCGCCGACTTCCGATTCGTAGTAAATCTCGCTGCACGGCCCACAAACGCCGTCGGGGCCTTTGCTCGGCGCATTGGCCGGCCAGAAGTTTTCGTCTTCGTCCAGCCTCGCCACGCGGTCGGGCGGCAAACCGACTTCCTCGATCCAAATCTTGGCGGCTTCGTCGTCGTCTTTATAAACCGTGGCTGAAATCCGCTCCGGATCGAGGCCCAACCACTGCTTGCTGGTGAGAAACTCCCAGGCCCAAACAATCGCCTCGCGCTTGAAATAATCGCCGAAGCTGAAGTTGCCCAGCATTTCGAAAAACGTGTGATGATAGGCCGTGCGCCCCACGTTCTCGATGTCGCCCGTTCGCAAGCATTTCTGGCACGTTGTGGCCCGGGTGAATTCCAGCTTGACCTTGCCGAGGAAGTGGTCTTTGAACTGGTTCATGCCGGCCGGCGTGAACAGCACCGAAGGGTCGTCGCGCGGCACGAGCACGTCGCTCGGGCGGCGCACGCAGCCTTTGCTTTCAAAAAACGTCAGATACTTTTCTCGCAGTTCGTCTGCTTTCATAGTTCATCCGGTTCATGCGGCATTGCGGCTAAGCGGGGCCCGGCGCGCTGACCACACAGTAGACCCCCGTACGCTGGTCACTGGGCGAAAAGCGGGAAAGCGACCATCATACCGATCCCCTCGCACACCGACTAGCCGCGATCGGCCGCTCTTCCGCAGCGCCGTGGTGGCAGGGTGAAAAATTGCCCCGGCCGCGAGAGGGGAGCAACTTTGTCGGAGCAAGGCGAGCGGTGGCCCGCCCATCCGAACGCCTGCGGAGACGGAACCATGCCGAGGCAGCAACTCTTTGGCCATCCGCAGCCAGAGTGTTTGCAACCAGAGCCGGGTCTTCCACCGCTCGTTAGCCCGTCAAACGGGCAGGGTGACCCCGCAGTGGGCCCCTGGCAGATGTCGCGATCTCAGCAGAGAGGCACCGCCCCAATCGTCAGGCAGCGAGCGAGGCGAGTCGGCTGGTGGTGAGGCACGCACCAGGCCGCTCGCTCAGACTATGGTTCTACGGTGATCGTGCGCTGCTCGTTCGGAGGGATCCAAATCCGGATTTTCACCGGTCCCTGCTGATCGCGGACAGCGGCCCAAAAATCTTTTGGAGTGCGGACTCTGCGTCCTGCCACGTGGGTGATCAGCGTTTTGGCCACCAACCCTGCCCGTGCGGCGGCGCTGCCGGGCTCGACTTCGCGCACCACGCAATTGCTCTGGGTTAGCAGGGTAGGATTCACGCGGGTGAACTCCGGCTCGGCCGTGGCATAGTCGATCCGCAAGCCTCTCCAGCTTGGTGGCTTCATGGTGAAATACTGCCGTTTGTCCACGGGCAGCTTTGCCAGCTCGGCTGTCAGTGTAAGCTGCCGCTGTCGGCCGGGATCGCCGCGAAGCACGCTCAAACGCACCGGTTTGCCGACGGGCTGTTTGCCAACCTCGAGCATCAGGCCGTCCTTGTCGTAAATCGGCACTCCTTCGACCGCTGTGACAATGTCGCGCCTTCGCAAGCCCGACTGCGACGCGGGCGTGCCGGGCACCACTTCCTCGATACGGACGCCGTGCAAGTTGTGAGCCATGCGTGCCTCGTAACTGAGGTTGGCCGGCATCACGCCCAAGAAGCCGTATTCCACCTCGCGACCGGCCTTCAGCGTGTCGATGATCCGCCGCACGGTTGCATCTATCGGAATCGCGTAACCGGCCGGTTGCTCATGGCCTGCAATGGCCGCCAACGATGTGGTTAAACCGATCATGCGACCCTTCAGGTCGATCAACGCACCGCCGCTGGTGCCCAGGTTCAAACGGGCATCTGTTTGAATGAGCGTAGGAAAATTCTTCAATCCCAACGTCGACGACGGCTCTGAGCTATCACGATCGAAAGGGATTTTTCGCGCCAGGTTCGAGATGATGCCCCAACTGGCACTGGCCGATCCGTCGCGGGCGATGGCGTACGGGTTGCCAAGGCAAAGCACCAGTTGGCCCTTTCGAACCGCTGCCCCGTCGCCAAAGGTGATTGGCGGAAAGCGGCGGGAGCCTTCGGGCGTGATCAATTCCAGCACCGCCAGATCGCTACGGGGATCGGCCCCTTTAGGACGGGCCGCGAACGTTTGACGCTCGATCGTGGTGACCCAATAGGTCGAATTTTCGATGTCGCCCAGCACGTGATAGTTCGTTAGCACCAGGCCTGCGGCGTCGATG
>WGDQ01000948.1 GCA_015493185.1 Planctomycetaceae bacterium | reverse complement strand
CGTTTGCGACACGTTGCTATCGGCCAACGCTGCAAAGGGTGACTGAGAATCCGGCGCTGGTCATCAGCATCGGTGTTGCGCTGCTGCTGGTTTCGTTGGGATTTGTCCGGGCGGGCATCACGCCGTTCGTCATTATGCCCAAGCTCGATAGCAACTGGATTCATGCCAAAATCGTGTATCCCGACGGGACGCCGGCCAGTTGGCGGCTGACCTGAAGAAAGGCCTGCTCGAGCCGCTGCGTGGCCCGATCGGTAACGGCGGCTGGCGTCCCGTCGGGATACACGATTTTGGCATGAATCCAGTTGCTATCGAGCTTGGGCATAATGACAAACGGCGTGATGCCCGCCCGGACAAATCCCAACGAAACCAGCAGCAGCGCAACACCGATGCTGATGACCAGCGCCGGATTCTCAGTCACCCTTTGCAGCGTTGGCCGATAGCAACGTGTCGCAAACGCATCAAGCCAGGTGGTGGCATGCCGCTGAAGCCAGGCGAATATGCGTCCGAGGGCCCGAAGCGGATAGCCCAATGGTGCCAACACCGCAACCACGGCCAGCGTGGCGGCGCCGAACGTCCAGCGCAATGGCCCGGGCTGTCGTTGCACAACGGCGTGGATTTGACGTACCCAACCTTGCTTCTTGGGTTCGTGTGCCAGGTGACACGGCAGAACGAAAATGCCCTCGAGCAGTGAAATCGCCAGCATGGCAATCACGACCACGGGCAGCACGGCGATGAATTTGCCCATCACACCGCTGACATAAAGCAGGGGGATGAAGGCAATGACGGTGGTGCCAACCGAAGCCATGACCGAGGGCAGCACCTCGTAAGTGCCGGCGACGGCCGCCTCGACGAAACGGCGTCCACGTTGCCGATGCTCGTAGATGTTCTCGCCGATGACGATCGCATCGTCGACAACGATGCCCAGCGCCATGAGAAACGCGAACATGGAGAGCATGTTCAGCGTATGACCGAGGTAAAACATGACCGCGCCGGCACCGAGGATGGAAATAGGAATGCCCAACGCCACCCAGAAGGCCAGCCGCATTTCGAGAAAGATCGTCAGCACAAGAAAGACGAGAATCAGCCCTTGGATGCCGTTGCGCACCAGCATTCGCAGTCGGTCGCGTACATCGACCGATTGGTCCATCCACACGGTCATTTCGTAGCCGGGAGGCAAGGCACGGCTGGCTGTGTAGGTTCGCACGTCGTCGGCCATGGCAAGCAGGTCTTCGCTCGACGTACGATCGACCGAAATCACCATGCCGGGCCGACCGTTGATGCGACTGATGGCGTCGGTATCTTCAAACTCGTCGCGCACGGTCCCGAGATCGCCAACGGTTAGCACAATGCCGTTCGGCTGCGTGATCAGGGGCAGGCGGGCGATGTCGCGGCCGATGAGCTTCTTGTTCTTTCCGCGAAGCAGTACCTCTTGCGATGTGCCCTTCATGTTGCCGGCCGGGACTTCGACGTTCTCGCGGCGAACGATGTTGGCCACCTGGCGCAGCGTCAGCCCGTATTTGCGCAGCGTTTCCTCGGGAATCTCGATATCGATCTGATAGGCCTTTTCGCCCAGAATGTTGGCCTGCGAGACGGTGGGCAACAGCAGCAGATCTTCGCGCACCTGCTCGACCACCTGGCGCAGTCGGAGCTCGGCTTCGGGGCTCGGGTCGTTGGGCCCCATTACGGCCACACGAATGGCGGGCTGCCGAAGCGTTACCTGCTGAACCTCGGGGTCTTCGGCCAACTCGGGAAAACTGGGAATGCGGTCGACCTCGGATCGCACCTCGTTCAGTATCTTCTGCACATTGCGCACGTCGGCTTCGAGTTCGAGCACGACGAATCCGCTGCCTTCCTGGGCTATGGACGTTTGCTTCTTGATGCCGTTTACCGAGCGAACGGCTTCTTCGATCTTCTGGCAGATACCCTCTTCGACCTCCTCGGGGCTGGCTCCCGGGTAGGGCACCGTAACCAGAATGATCTCCAAATCGAACTCGGGAAACATTTCCCGCCGCATTGAAAACAGGCTGAGCGCGCCGGCGACCATCACGACGATCATCGCCGTGTTCATGGCAGGCGTGTTGCGAATTGCCCAACGTAGCACCGACTTCATTGTTTGGTCTCTTCTCGAACGGGCATGCCCTCATGCGCAAATGCCAACGGCGAAACGACAATGTGATCGCCCGCCTTCACCTCCGACGCGGCCGCGTGGATGAGTGCCTTTCCGTCATCGATGCTGGCCAGCCGCACACGCCGCAGACACAGGCAACCATTGTCGACACACCAGACCACATTGCCGGGGCGAATGGCGTGTTCGGGCAGTTGCAAAATGGTGGTCGCCGGCCGGGCATGCACGACAACGGTGACATACATGCCGCGTCGCAGCGCGCCGGGGCCCACGGCCTCGGGCAACGATCGGTCGAGCACGCGTGCCTGTTGCGGGTTTTCGACCAGGATGCGGCACGGCACAGTGCGTGTTTTTTCGTTGATGCCCTTGCCCTCGTAACGGCTGAGCACGCCATCCCACGCGAACGTCTGGCCGCCGATACGATAGAACACCGTGGCCGGCGTTGGTGGTAGGCGATAGGTGTTGGGCAGCGACACGTGCAAACGGGATTCGTCGGTTCCGGCCGCGTTGTGCGAGGACTTGTTCGAATGCGGGGTGTCGGCAGCGCCTTGGTCGGCCTCTTCGGTGCGGTGGTCGCCGTCGTTCGGCGCCGGGGGCGTCGGGTTTGTCGCGCGGTCGGGAAGAGCGCGGTCGGAATACCACAGCCAGTAGAGCTGCTGCATTTGCAGATGGCAGAGCACCTCGACGGCCGAGGTGTCTTCGATCTTCACGAGCGGCGTGCCCGGCTGCACGAACGAATCGCGTTCGGCCATGTCT
The DNA here is from genome assembly GCA_015493185.1 of Planctomycetaceae bacterium. Taxonomy (GTDB): domain Bacteria; phylum Planctomycetota; class Planctomycetia; order Pirellulales; family JAEUIK01; genus WGDQ01. The sequence continues at coordinate 3,886 of WGDQ01000948.1, read as the reverse complement.
TCGACCACGATGCCGTCGAGCGGTGCGACGATTCTGGTGCGTTGCAAATCGAGTTGGGCTTTTTCAAGCTGGATGTGCGCCAGTGCCTTGGCGTGCTCGAGGCGAGCGCGACGGGCCTTGAGCAAAGCCAACTGATTTCGCAACGATTGCAATGTATTGCGGGCGGCCAGCTCCTTGCGCTTCGCTTCGTCGAGGTTCGAATCGGTCAGCACATCGCGCGACGCCAGTTCCTCAGTGCGTTCCAGGTCGCGCTGCTGCAAGGCCAGGTCTTCCTCGGCTAAGGCGACGAGCGTTTCGGCATTGGCGGTCTCGACATCGAGCTCTTCGATTTGATCGGCCGCCTGCTTGACCTGCTCGGCCAGTCGCTGCACTTCAAGCGTGTAGTCGCGGGGGTCGATCTCAAAAAGCAGAGTGCCTCGTCGCACGTATCGCCCGGCACGCGCGGCATCGGTTTTCTTGGCGATGCGGCCCGCCACTTCCGAAGCGACCGTCACATCGCGATAGGGCACGACGACCCCATCGACTTCGATATCCATCGAGGCGTCGTGCGGTTCGACCACAATGGTTTCGACCAACGGCAACGGGGTGTCGTCGTCGGCCCGAACCGGTACGTGTCGCTGCGAGGCCAGCAGCACGTAGCCGCCGATGCCAAGGGCCAACACGACCAATGGTGCAACCATGCGCACCGTTTCTCTCGTTCGTGACGATTGCTTGGACAATGTTTTCACCACGTAATTTTCAGCGTGTTTTTGTTCAGTGTGTTCTTGAAAACACACGGGGCTACGGTTTCGACTTCCATCTCAGTTGGTTCAACGTTCAAGGTTGTGCGGCCCGCGCGTGTGGCCTGCCTTGCTTGGCGTGCGGTTTGCAATGCCGGACCAATCGGCTGCCGGTCCAATCGGCTGCAACGAAACGTGCTTGCTGCGATCGAGCGGCAACAAGAGCGCGAGGCGTGTGTCCGCAGCGCTACGCCCGGCAATCGCCTCAAATGCGTCTCGCAATCGCTTCGATTCGTGTTCAGATATTCGTGTTCAGGTAATTGACGACCTCAGTTGTTGCGGTCTCGGTTGTTCGAGCCGATTGAGAGTGCTTCAGCAAAAACGTTCAATCGGTGTGGCAAACGCCGGTGGCACAGTCGGACTGGAGCTGCGTGGATAAAGGCTCTGTTCTTCCCAAGGCGGCCAGCATGACCTGGGCAATATGGTCGGCCAACTGTGGCGGCGAAAACCAGCGCTGACGCTGCTCTTCAGGCACGAGCATGTTCACGATTTCACCGGCGACACGGTAGTAGAGGCATTGGCCTACCAGACTGAAGGCAAGCTGTGCGCGGCGATGCTCGGGCGCCGAGGCGGGCAGCATCTCGTCGAGAATTCCCAGCAAGACATCGAGATGCGGGCGGAAGTACGACTCGACCAGCTCACGGCATGCGGCGCTTGGCTGAAGGATTTCTCGCATCATCAGCCGCATCTGCCACGAGGCGTGCTTCACACCAATCATGCGCTCGATCAATGTTCGCACGAAGTCGCGCAGCTTCACCTCCGGTGGCGTATCGTCCGACCAGTCGGGCAAAGGCACCTGATCGACGGCCAGGCCATGGGCCCGTTTGACCGTTTCGACATACAGGCGTTCCTTGTCGCCGAAGTAGTAGTTGACGCTGGCCAGATTCACCCCGGCTCGCTGGCAGATATCACGAACCGTGGTCGCCTGAAATCCATGGTCGGCGAAGATCGGTCCGGCCGCCTCGAGCAGCTTGGTTCGGGTGTCGTCCATTCAATCGATTGCACCATCAAAAATAGAACATGAAATCCAATTCCGGGAAACGCCCGTTTCAAACAAGTGTATTAAACGCCTGATTGAAGTCAATCGAACCCGATGGCGCAAAAGCACCTGAGGCGTTGGCGCTTTCCTGAAGAACGGGGATCTGTGACGGCTGTCGGGGGATTTTCCGATGGTGGACCGCCATTGCCTTCTGCCGTGACAGAGCCAGAGGCTCGAAGCAACCGGCTGGTCGCGCGGCGAGCCGCTGCAAGGGCACAAAATGCCTTTGCTGAAACGATTTGTGGCATGTGGAGAGCTTTGACACAGGCCGGGGTCGAGGGTAGAAAAGGAAGCGGGAGGGTTCTCAATTCCTTCCGACTTGGTGTAACACCGGTGCTCGCAGACTGCGGCTGTCGGCCGTAGGGGGATATCGGTGCATGGTTTTTTGCTATTTGCTCGCTAGTGAAGTGATAGGGGAATGGGTCGGCCTATGGCGCAGTCTGAAACGACCACCTCGTTCCAATGGGTGCGACCACCCCGGCAGTCGCGCAGCCAGGAAAGTCTTGAGCGCATTCTGGACGCGGCCGAGCAGGTGATTTCGGAACGGGGTTTCGATCAAGCGACAGTCGCCGAGATTGTGCGGCGGGCCAACTCGTCGGTCGGCGCGTTCTACGGCCGGTTCAAGGAAAAAGACGCGCTGCTGCGCTGTCTGCACGAGCGATTTTGCGAAGAGGCTTTTGCCACGGTTGATGCCGTGCTCGATCCTGAGCGATGGCGGGGCGAGTCGATCGGGCAGATTCTCACCGAAACCGTTCCCTTTCTTGTCGACGCTTACCGGCAGCGGGGCGGCATGTTCGCGGCCTTTATGGTGCGGGCAACGTACGATCCGAGCTTTACCGAGTCGTGGGCCTCGGTCGGCGCCCATCTGGTAGATCGGTTTCGCACGCTGCTGCTCGAACGGTGCGATGAAATCGACCATCCCAATCCGCGATTGGCGATCGAGTTCGGCCTGCAAATGATGCTCTGCACTCTGGATGAGATGGCGCTTTTTCGCGATGTGGAGCCCGCCGGAGGGCTCACGCTATTTGATGAGCGGCTGCCCGAACAACTAGCAACGATGTTCTTGCGGTATTTGGGCGTCCCGCATTCGGCAATTGCCAAACAGCGCGGCGAAACTTCGGAAACGCCGAACAACGGCAGCGAGTAACCGTCGGCCGCCGCTTGCGTGGCAAGGCGGGCATGTCCGCCAAAGAGCATCGGTGGTTCGCGCGGCGATTGCTCACTCCGCCCAAGGGGCTGCGTGCTCCGCGATGTGAATTGTTCTTGTTCGGGCCGGTCGTTTTGCGCTTCGGGGCCCAGGCCGGGCGGCGGCCCTTCTTTTGGTGGGCCAGCGCATCGAGCGGACCATGCCAATGGCAGACCGTTGTGATTGCCTGCTGCCGGGCCGGTTGCAAAGCGTGCGTGGTGTTTTCTGAAGCTTTGTGACACAATCTTGCGAAAAGCCAAGTATTGCCACTTTAGAAGGACAGATTCTCTTTTCTTGTTCGCTTTTCGCAACAACAGCCGTTTCGGTCTGTGAGAATGCCTCGGTTGGCTCCTGCTTCGGAGTTGGCGGGGCAGGGGGTAGGGCCACTTTGTCGAGCCGCCGGTGCTGCGGCGCCGGCTTGCCCTAGTGGCTCGAAACGCCTTGGTCTCACGCGGCCCGATTCGGATCGTTTTCTTTTCTTTTTTCACACGTCCTATGCAATCGCGCTCGCCGGCGCCGCATCGCGCGGCTTGGGTGAGGGCGGCTACAACGTTCACCTTTTTTGGCGATGCTTCCGGCAGCACATTTGCAATCACGCCTCGACCGGCTGCACGGCCGCAGCCCGATGTGGCAACCGAACGGGTAGGCATCCTTTTTTTCCGGATGGCTGAACAGCGGAGGAGATCCACCATGCGACTTGCGCGACTCACCACGTGGCTTGGCACGATCGCCTTGTGCGTTTTCGTGTTGAGCCAGACGACCTTTGCCGCAGAGAAAAAACAAGATGCCACGATCGGCCGCGTGATCTCCGATTTCACGTTGCAAGATTATCGCGGCAAATCGTACTCGCTGGCCGACTACGACGACTACGAGATCGTGGTG
>WGDQ01000947.1 GCA_015493185.1 Planctomycetaceae bacterium | reverse complement strand
GCACGATTTTCCTGTAGCGCTGCCGCGTGCATGCATGGCCTTCCGTTGGCAGGCCGGGCTTCGCTTTTTGGAATCGACGGGGCTGCGGGTCAATCGCGAATCGGCTCAGGCACGCGGCAGCGGCGCGGGGGTGTGGCCGCGCCGCACGGCGGCGCACCGCCGCTGCGCGACGGTGTGGTCTCTTTGGTGGAGGTGTGAAAGAACTATGTCGGTCGACGTCCGAGATCTCACCATCGTCAACCGTCCCACTGCCGCGCAATCGCGCCGTGTCACGCTGATTCGCCCGGCCATGGTCTCCTCCAAAGGCACGTGGAGCTCGCCGGTTACGCCGCCTTTGGGCATCGCCTATCTGGCGGCCGTTCTGCGCGAAGCGGGCCACGAGGTGCAAGCCATCGACGCCTTGGCTGAGAATGTCGATCAGTACGTCGAAGACGGCGTTTATCTCTATCAGGGGCTCACGCTCGAAGAAACCATCGACCGCATCGACCCCGATACCCAATTGATCGGCATCTCCTGCATGTTCACGCAGGATTGGCCATGGATTCGGCAACTTCTTTTCCAGTGCCGCGAACGTTTCCCGCACGTCCCCATCGTCGTGGGTGGCGAGCACATCACGGCACTGCCCAAATTCAGCCTCGACGACTGCCCAGCCATCGACTACTGCGTATTGGGCGAAGGCGAACTGACGCTGCTCGATTTGGTCAATCACGTCGACGACGACGATGCCCTGCGCAACGTGCCGGGAATCGCTTTCATGCGCGACGGGCAATACGTTCAAACACCCCCTCGTCCGCGAATTGCCGATGTCGATCAGCTCCCCTATCCGGCGTGGGATCTCTTCCCGCTCGACCCGTACCTCGAAAGCCGCAACTCGCACGGCGTGTATCGGGGCCGAAGCATGGCCATCTTGGCCACTCGCGGATGTCCCTACAAATGCACGTTCTGTTCCAACCCCGTCATGTACGGCAAGCTGTGGATGGCCCGCGACCCGGCCAAAGTGCTCGACGAAATCGAGTACTACATGCAGCGTTACAATGCCACGAACATCGACTTTTACGACCTGACAATGATCCTTAAGCGCGGCTGGATCCTCGAATTCTGCCGCCTGATCGAAGAGCGGGGTCTGAAGTTCACATGGCAACTGCCAACCGGCACCCGCAGTGAAGTGATCGACGACGAAGTGGCTGCCGCCCTTTATCGCACCGGCTGCCGCAACGTGACCTACGCTCCTGAGAGCGGTTCGGAAGAAACGCTCAGCCTCATCAAAAAGCGGGTCAACCTAAACCGCCTGAATGGTTCGATCCGCGCGGCCTTGCGGCAGGGCATCAACGTAAAGTGCAACCTGATCATCGGTTTTCCGCACGAAACACGCCGCCACATCTGGCAAACCATGAAGTTCTGCTGGAAGCTCGCTTGGCTGGGCACGCACGATACGGCCGTTTTCCTCTACTCGCCGTATCCAGGCAGCGTGTTGTTCGACGAACTGCGTGAAGAAGGAAAAATCGGCGAGCTGGACGAAGAGTATTTCCACTCGCTCGTGGCGTTTATGGATCCCTTCGCGCCCAGCGAATACTGCCGTCACGTCAGCGGGAAAGAACTATTGTTCTGGCGGATGTTCGGCATGGCCACCTTCTTCGGTCTTTCCTACCTGCTGCGGCCCTGGCGCTTCTTCCGCCTGGTGAAAAACGTCATCCGCAACGAGAGCGAATCGGTGCTCGAACAACGGCTCGGCGCGTTGCTGCACCGCCCCAAGGCGCGAAATATCCAAACAGCGCCGCAAACGGTTACAACTCAAGCCTGAGCCATCGAGGCCCGTGCCCAACAAATGTTCGACCACAACGTGGGCGCGAGTTTGGCGTTTACGTTGCGCCTGCGTGCTTCAAGCAAACGCGGTCACAGGCCAAGTCCGTCCTGATCGGGGCCCCCGTGGCCCATCGCCGCCAATACGTTCTGTCTTCACGGTGTGCGCCGAGCCTTTCTCGCATGGTGCCTCGACCGAAAAACGCGCGATAGGAAGGTACCCATGGCCATCGACACCAAATCCGTCGCCACGCGTCGTCAGGTGCACTACAACCGCCTGGAAGACATCATCGCCGATGCCGAATGCATGGTCGACTGCAACGCCCGCACGGTGGGCAATTGGAGCCGAGGCCAAATTTTCCGGCATTTGGCCACGGCCATGAATCAATCAATCGACGGCATGGACCTCACGCCACCGTGGTTTCTTCGCCTGGGTGCCCGACTCCTGAAAAAACGCCTGCTCACCAAGCCACTCTCGCCGGGCTTTCGGCTACCCCGCAAAACGAAACTGCTGCCCGAACCCGTCTCCGACCAGCAAGGGCTGCAAGAACTGCGCGAAGCGGTCGCCCGCCTGAGGGCCGACTCCACTCGCAAACCAAGCCCGCTGCTCGGCGATCTCTCGCTGGAAGAATGGGACCAGCTCCACTGCCGCCACGCCGAGTTGCACATGAGCTTTATCGTACCCGACGAATAAAGCCGCAGTTCTTCAGGCTGTCGCCCCCCATAACCGTCGATCAAACAAGCCAGCGCTGCACCCCCTCGCACCGGCTGCGAGCGGTAAAAATACAACTCGGCCTCTCGACAGTGCCCCATGCTCGCCATCTCCTCTGAGGGCGTCTGCAACTCCGGACATTTGAGCCAATCGGGCTTCCTCTCGTGGGCCGGCGAAATCGCTTTTCAACAGACCGCGGGCCGTTTGGCGCCTCGGATACGGGCACCGCAGCGAATGCGTACAAAGCCGGGTTGCGGCTTTTCCACACAGGTTGCGTAAGCTAAATTGAGCGACGCGTCCTTCGGGCAGTGCCTTCTTGGTTCTGAGCTGGTCGATGCGGGCGACGGCTTCTCACCGGCTGGTGGCCAAAAGGTGCCAAACCGAACCGGCCTCGCGCAAGCCATCGAACCAGCGGCGCTTCCTCCGGTCGCAGTGATTCACTTTTCCTGCGTTGCGATCTCGGCGCAATGCTCCTTTTCCACCTGCTTCCCGATTCACGGCCTTCGACGATGCCCATGCTCGCTACGCCATCGGTCCTTGTCGCCACAACATATTCCAGATGTTCCAAGGCATCCGCCGCACCCTTCACAGTCCCGATGATCAACTCGCGGCAGTCGATCTCAAGATCGTTCTCCAGACTGACGGCCCTAGCGTTTGCCCTCGCACTGCTCCCGGCAGTTGCCGGCGGCGCCGAACCACACGACGATTTGCCTCCATCGCATTCCGTTCAGCCACAGCTCTACGCCACGGGCTTCGAGTTTGCAGAGGGCCCCGCTCTCGACGACGAAGGCAATCTCTACGTGGTCAACTACCGAGGTCTGGGAAATATCGGTCGCATCACGCCCGATGGGACCGCCAGCGTATTTTGCAATCTGCGCGAAAAGGCACCCGTCGAAGGGCGCAAACCGCAAGCCAACGGCTTGAAAATCGACGCCTCGGGCCGATTGATTGCGGCCGACTCGGGCGCTGGCCGCGTGCTGCGCATCAGCCGCGATGGCTCATCGGTCGAGGCGCTGGCCGACCGCTGCGACGGCAGCCGATTTCGTAGCATCAACGATGTCGCCCTCGACTTGAAGGGCAACATCTACTTCACCGACCCGGGCGGCTCGAGCCTTGATAAACCCATCGGCTCCGTCTATCGCTACGATATCAACAACGCTCAGGTCTCACGTCTCGATACCGGACTCGTCTTCCCCAACGGCATCGCCGTAACACCCGACCAGAAGCATCTGTGCGTGGCCGAAAGCCAACACTATCGCGTGCTCATCTACGACCTGTCGCCCGAGGGAACCGTCTCCAATCGCCGTGTGTTGATCAAGTTTCCGCTCGAAACACAGGGCAATATCATCGGCGGACGTCACGACCCGGATGGCATGATCTTCGACGCGCGCGGCCGGCTTTACGTAGCCATGTGGTCGGGCGGCGTAATCAACGTCGTTGATGTCGACAGCGGCAAGCTGATCCGCCAGTACGATGCCGGCGGTTCTCGGGCCACGAATTGCCACTTTCACGGACCGTATCTCTACACCACCGTAGCCGCGAAAGAAGCCGTCTTTCGCCTGAAACTCAACGTCGAGGGGTTCGATTACAACGGTTCGCCCTAGCAGCCGATTCAAAACCCTCCCAGAACCAGAATTCACCCATGAATTCTGCTAACGAGGCCACAAAGGGGGCCTGTCGCGACCACCAAGCAGACAAAACGGGGTCCGTTCAACACAACCAGCCACAGGCACACCCGAAAAGATTATGCCCAGCTTCGCACGACGCAGCGCTGAGGGAGATTTTGAATCTTGGCAGCCAGACAGAGAGTGTGTGTATCTGTGCGTTGAGCGGCCAGCACGCCAGCTCGCCTTCGGCAAATAAGCCGGCAGCTACCCAGCCCACATGCCGGAATGCCAAGGGCAAGAACCAGCGCAAAGCAAAGGGCGAAGAGCCGGCGCAGAGGACTGCACAGGCGGTAAAACCTGGTACACGCGTCGTTGCAAAACGACGGCAACATGGAGGATTCGACCCATGGCGCAAACGCCTGCCGACACGGCCGCGGCCAGCGATACTTCGCACTTGAGGCGAATCGAACAGCGGCTTCGTTGGCTCACAGTGGCCGTGTTTCTCGTGGCCTTGGCCCTGCTATTCAACGTCGCGGCGGTCTTCGGCGCCATCATCGAATTTCACGCCGGCGAAGGAATCCTCATCGGATCGGCCAGTGCCGGGGCGGCCGTCATGGGATTCGTCTTCGGTTGGCTGGCCCGCCGCGCCACGTAACCGAACCGGCTTCCCAGAGGCTTCCCGCAGTCGCGACCGGCCGGTGCCACTTCGAGGCCACCGGTTTTGCAGGCGCGAATTGTGGTTCCCACGCGATCCGTCGCAATAGGGCAGGGCACCATAACCGCCGAAGCAATAGAGTAACTGCCGAAACAATCATGCTTGTACGCCGGCGGGCCCGATGGCCAAAGGCTCCCAGCGCCCAATCGATTCGGGTTCGGCAACCCGCCACGCCACATTTCGCACTTCAGGGCCCGGGATAAACCGCCGAGCTTCAACGGTTGGTCGCGCCGGTGCTGAGTCGCCGCGCCTGCGTATCGCCCAAGGTCCGCGGAGCGGCGCTGGTGGCTTTGCCCGACGGTCGCCTGGCAGTTTGTTCCGCTTTGTAGAAGCGTGTCGTTTCCTCGGCGGCCAGCGAGGCCTCGAGCGCCTTGCAGCGAACCTCTGCGCGGAAGATGTGCGCCCCGGGCCGATCGGCCACGGCCTCGATCTTCAGCACCACCTGCTCGCCAGGACCAATCGAACGGATCGTGTCGAAGGTCACTTCACCCGGCGCGATGCGGTGGGGCAAACCTTCGACCTCTACGGGTTCGACGCCTTCGGAGAAAAACGCCACCACGTCCACGTTCTCGGCCGCCTTGCTGCCGCGGTTGCGAATTCGCACTTCGTAAACGGCCCGATCGCCAACGCGTACCGGCACCTGGGGATCAAGCACCTCGAGTTTCAGATCGGCCACCGCCTCGACCTGTGAAATGGTCATGCCCGCGGCCTGCAAGTCGCCCTCGGCGTTGGCCGTAACCTGCATTCGATTTTGCCCCGAGCGGCCGAGTCGGCACTTCAGCAACACGATGTGCCGACTACCCGGCTGCAAGCTGGCCATGTGCCATAGCACCTGATCCTTGTTGGCGCTGAGCCGTCCGCCTCCGTCGCTGGCCACATACTCGGCACCCGAGGGAAGAATGGCCGCGATCTCGATGTCCTTGGCCGTCGCATTGCCCGGGTTCGTCACTTCGATCTCGAACGTCGCGGTCGTACCGGCATAAAGGAACTCCGGCCCGCGAACGTCCACCGCCACATCGGCCCGACGTACGAGCACCTCTTGTCCGCCGGTGGCCCGCAAGTCGCCCTCGGCCGTGGCTTCTGCCCGAATCACCACCAACCCCGCCTGGCGTGCGATCAGTTCCAGCTCCACAGTCTTCGAGGTTCCCGCGGCGATGGTGCCCAGCGGATGCCCTTCGCTCTCAGCCTCGCCGGCCGTGGTGGGCAGCAACCGCACCACCACATTTTCAGCGTCCCCGTTGCCGGGGTTGGCAATCGTCAGCCGGTATTGCGCCTTCTCGCCGTAGTAAACCTCTTTCGGACCGGCCAGCGACAGCTCGAGCTTCGGTTCTTGAACCTCGATGGTGGTTTCAGTCGCCACCGGTGCGTGCGACCACCGAACAGCCAGATCGAGCGGTCGGCTTTCGCGGGCTACAACCACAACCAACATGCCTTCGGTCGCACCCGTTTCAAGACGCGGTATCTCCCAACGCACCTCGACCGCCCCGGCGGCCGCCTCTACTGTGTCGATCGCTCCGCTTGTGGGCTTGGCACCCGCCACGCTCGCCCATGCCGGAATCTCCACGGTCAGCAGCACATCGTGTGCTGGCGAGCGTCCCTCGTTCGTCACGCTGATCTTGTAGGCCGACTTCTTGCCGACTTTGATCTTCGCCGGCCCCACCGTTTCGATCATCAGCGACGGGCTTCGCTGTGTGAGCAACGTCTCGCTTGCGCCCGCACGCTGGCCCGTTCGTACCGGCCGTGTGCCGTCGTGCGAAATACGGGCCGGTTGCTCCGCTTCGCCGCTCGACGATTCGTGCGTTACCCGATCGCCCAACACATACTGCCGCTGACTCGATCCCGCCCCATCCCCATCGTTCGCATGGGCCGCCGTACGCGGAGTCGTCTTGTGCTGGCTTTCCGGCACCTTTCCGGCAACCGAGCTGGCCCGACGTGGGGGCAGCGTGCCAGCCCGTGACGACGCACCTGCCTGGCGAGCGGCCGGAGACTGTGCGGCTTGCGATGTCATACCTGCTGTCGGGCTGCGCGAAGTGGAACCAGTGCCACGCGGGACGCTGGCGGACGTGTCGCCGGGTCCCGATGTCACCGGTGTCGACGGCGAGATACGGTCGCTATCGCCCGCGCGATGTCGATATCCGTTCCGCGCGTCGGCCGTTCGTGTCGCGGTCGGCTCGCGATCGACACGCTGCGCCGCCTGTGGTTGCGACGAACTCCGCGGCCGATTGCTGCTGATCGTCGAGGGCCGATAGCCCGGTTGCGCGGTCCGTCGGCTCGATCGTGGCG
>WGDQ01000946.1 GCA_015493185.1 Planctomycetaceae bacterium | reverse complement strand
CTTTACTTTTGCTCTGAACGATCATTGCGAGCCGCTCGACGATTGCCCTTCGCGCTCCTGCCGCGGCTTTTTGCCACTTGTCGAGCGTCGTGTCGTTTTACTCAGCACCGGTGCTGATTCGCGGTCTCGTATCGCATCTGTTGGGGCCCGCCGGCGCTGGCGTGTGCATGAGCCGGGCCGGTTGACCGGCCGGTGTGGCGAGGGCTAGACTGGCCAACGAGTCGCACTGGGCGATCGTTTTTACGCGTCTGGGCGGTCCGCTTCGCTCGGCAGAGTTTTTCGCGAAAAGCGATTGCCCGGTGCGCCGGCCGATCGCCGAGAGGTTCTGTCCGAATCGTTGGCGCCGCGTGGCGGAGCTGCCAGCAAGTGGCGTTTGCGATTTTTCGGCTCGTATCCTGTTGCACTTTTTCTTTCTGTTCGTTTTCTGTTCGGCGCGGCGTCTTTTGCACTCCGATACCACGAGGCGTAGTTGGCCATGGACCCATTTCGCATGGCACTGGCGCAGGGGCCGTTGGCCGTTTATCTGGCCGTACTGGGCCTGATCAATCTCTCGCGCCGCCCGATTGTGACCACCGGTGCCCGCGACTCGGCTGCGCTGGCCATTGCGCTGTCGGGGTTGATCACCGTGGGGCCGATCGAATTGTTCATGCCGCAGGCGGCGGCGATGCAGTTCGGCGTGTACGTGTGGGTGCTGTTGGCGGCCTTTTACGTGCTGGTGGTCACGCTGTGGATTCTGACCCAACGGCCTCGACTGGTGATTTACAACGTATCGCTCGACGAGCTGCGGCCCATTTTGGCCGAAGCGGTGGCCCGCATCGATCCTGATGCCCGCTGGGCCGGCAATGCCGTGCTGCTGCCCAATCAGCAGTTGGAGTTCCACATCGAAACGTTCGCCTGGATGCGCAACGTGACGCTGACGGCCGTGGGCGAGGTGCAAAGCTATCGTGGCTGGCGCAACCTCGAGGCGGCCCTGGCCGCGGGGCTGCGCGAACTGGAAGTGCGACCCAACCCCCACGGAGCCGGCATGCTGCTGCTGGGTCTGCTGATGGTGGCCGGTGTGCTATGGCGCGTGGCCACCGAGGCCCAACAGGTGGCCGAAGCCTTTCGCGATATGCTCCGCTTGCCCTGAACGGGAGTGGCCGTACTCTGTTCAAAGTTCAAAGTGCGGCCTTTGGAATGGTCAATCAGCGGGCTTGCGCACGGGGCGGTTTTTTTTACCACTCGGCCGCCAAGCTGGGCAGCACCGGCCGCGGAACCGCATGGCCCCCACGGCGCTGGTTGCCTGAAACGCATGGCTGCGGCGGCGCGGCCGGCCTTTGTCCGGCAGCACGATCAGAAAGGCCCTGTTGCGGCCACGGTCGACTGCCGGTGCTGAGTGCCCGCTGTGCCACGGCGCCTCAGCCGATCCACTCGTCGGGCTGCTGGCCTTCGGTGCCCGGCGCGATCATGGGCAGTGGAATGTTGTGCCGGTGGCAACTATGCAGCACGATCATTTTCAAGCGTTCGTGGAACGACGTATCTTCCCCTCGGCTCAACACGTCCATCGCCCAGGGCAGTACGTGCAGACCATGCGTTAGCAACTCGGCTCCGTCGCGTGTGATGCGAACCCAGTCGGCCGCCTCGGGCGTGTCGCTGCGGGCTTTGCGAAGCCGCTCCACCACGGTTTGCCGGCCGAGTCGGGCCGAAGCCGCATCGATCAGGTTCTGAAACACCTGCTGGTACTGAGCCAGGAACGCATCGTCCAGTTCTCGCGGCAAGCGATCCATTCCCACCGGCAGCTTTTCGAGCCGGTCCATCACACTGTGCATGAAATCGCCCCGCAGGGCGAATCCGTGCTGCGGCGCAATGATCTCAACCGGCGGGCTGAGCGCTCGAATCTGTCGGATGGCGAAGGCCACGGCCTCGCGATTGGGCATGTAGATTTGATGAAAAATGGCGATGCCCGGCCAGTCTTCTTCTTCGCCCCAAAGTTGGAGTCGGCCCGGGTCGTTCAATCCGCCGAACAAATCGCCGGTGAACAAGATGCGCGACTCGGGTTCGTAGAAGGCCAGCGCACCGCGGAAGTGGCAAAACGGCGTGGGCACGGTGCGGATGGTATGTCCACCGGGAAGGCGGATGTCTTCGCCTTGAAAACGATGGGCGAAGTGCAACTGCCGCGGCCGGGCGCCCAGATGTCGTGCCAGCCGCCAGGCGTCTTCGCTCACCAAGCCGCTTAGCGATGTGTTCTCTTCGGAAAGTGGAGCCAGGTTGCCCACCACATCGGGGTCTTGATGGTTGAGCGTGAAGAATTGCAGCCGCTCGATGGCGCCCAGGTGATGCACCAGGTTTTGCCGCACCACGGAAAAGTCGAGTTGCGATCCAGGGTCGACACACCAGGCCAGGCTGCCCGGCCCGTTGCCGCCGAGTTGAAATAAGTAGGTGTTGCACTGCAACAGCGCGTCGGGGTTGCGCCGCCCCACCATATAGCAGTTTTCTTTTACCGGAATCGACGAATGCGGCTGATCGGCCATGCGCCCAACTCCCTGTGGGTCTGGCAGAAAGGAGTCGCGAGAGAACTCAGATAAAAAATTGCCCTCAGGGGGCAAAGCAGCCCCCTCACGAACTTTTCCGGTCGGAAGCGGAGCGGCCTCGCTGCCTTTTGAGGACACGGCTTCCTCGAAGCCTTCCTCACTCCGGTGGCCCGCTGCTTTTTGATCGAGCCAACGGGCCTTGGCACCACCACTACCGAGCCGGCCGCTGGCTCTTTTACGAGCCGCGTCCCGCGATCCAGTTATCGCGGGTGTGCCACTTAGCGTCAATGGCGAAGCGCGCAGACCGGCTACCTCTCCCCTTAGGGGGGCACATGAAACGCTTCGCATCGCAATATGCCGGCTTGCCTTGCCGGTGGCGTTCATTGGTGCGCTGGTGGCCCGACCCGCCGCGCACGCGATGCCCCAACCACAGGAAACACAGAAGGCACGGGTGAATTGGGGCAAAGGGTAGAATCGGCCAGTCAGGGGGCGGCCGATTCGGCCAAACGGCGCTCCAGCTCCAGGGCTTTGGGGAAAAGGATATTGTTTTCCTTGTGTATGTGCTCGTGCAGATCCTTTTCCAAATCGGCCAACAGCGCATACAACGCCTGATACGTCGGGCAGGCATCTTCCGGCGCACAAAAGCCGCCCGTCAGCCGTCGCAGTTGCTTCAGGGCATCGCCTGCGTGCTCGTGCTCTTCGATCATCACGTGCACTGGGTTCTGCACCGTGCCGCAGTGCAGTGGTGGCATGCTGGTGGCGTTTTCCAATTGCCGAATCATCGGAAACAAAACCTGCTCTTCCTTCATCAGGTGCGGCACCAGTTCGTTTTCCAACGCCTGGTAGTAGCGGGCCACCTCGGCCAGCTCTGGATGACGCTGCCCGTGGGCCTCGAGCACTTTGGCCATCATCTGATGGGCCCGCGGCAGCCACTCGCGTAGCCGCGCATGGTGCGTTTGCTCGATGTGCTGGCAAAGCTCGCTGGCCGCCCGCTGGCGCCAATCGACTGCCGGTTTTTGCTGCTGGTCGCGCTGTTGGGCGTGGGCGTCGCAGGCCTCCAGTTCGCGCAACACGTCGGCCAGTTCCGCACCCGCCTGACGGCAGGCCGTCGCCAACGTGGCTGAGCCACCACAGCAATAGTCGATGCCCCACTTCTCAAACACCTCGGCGCGCCGGGGTTGCTCGATTACCAAATCGCCAACCCGCGCTTCTGCGTCTGGCTTTTGCATGGCGAGGTTCTCCTCGATGGTTGCACTGCTGTTGCGTTGTCGATGCGTGATACGACGTCGACGATCGCCGCCGGTTCGTTCATCGGCGTTGACCACTCGGCCCGAAGTCCCGCGTGCCGCGACGGCTCGCGTGCCACGCGCATCGAGGCACGCCGGGCCGAAGTGACGTCAGTTTTTCTCTTTCCCTTGCCATGCTGCCCGCGGCGCGATTCGTTTTTTTCGTTCACGCCACGGCATCGCTCGTTTGTCAGCCTTCGGCCGGTTCCCAGCCCTCGGGCACATAAAGGCAATCGGGGTCGGCCGCCAGCACATCGCCGGTGAGCGCGTAGCTTCGCGCGCGGCTGCCTCCGCAAATATGCCGGTAAGAACACGCGCGGCATTTGCCGCCCAAACGGTCGGGATCGCGCAGCGCACGAAACAGCGGCGCATTGCGATACACGTCGACGACCGAATCGCGAGGAAACCGCCCGCACGGCACGGGCAAGAAACCGCTCGGGCAGATCACGCCCGCATGGCTTACAAACATGGTTCCCTTGCCATCGTTGGTGCCCACCGGTCCGCGGATGCCAATGGCTCGCTTGGCCCGTCGTGTGGTGGGTTCGGCGGCCAGATCGCCCAGATCGCCGGCAACGGTCAGCCCGCTGTTGCCACGTGCGGGTCGGTTGCCGCGGCGCTTCGCCGCCTCGGCTTGCGCGCGGGCCACAAAGCGCCGGTAGTGCGGCGCCTCGGTGGTTTTGATCGCATAGGGCTGATGCCGAGCATGGTGCCAGAGCCGCTGAAAAACATATTCGTACTGCTCGGGCGTGATCCGTTCGAGCATTACGCCACGTCCGACCGGCACCAAGAAGAACACGGACCATAGCACAATGCCCAGATAGGCCATCTGCTCGGCCATGGCGTCAATTTGTTCAAAGTTGGCCGCCGTGATCGTGGTATTCACTTGCAAGGGGATGCGGCACGAGCGGGCATCGGCCAGAATCTCCATCGAGCGATCGAAGCTGCCGCGCACGCCGCGCATGGCGTCGTGCGTCAGGGCATCGGCTCCATCGACGCTAATGGCCAGCCGCATCAGTCCCGCATCGCGCAAGCGGCGCAACGCGCGGGCCGTTACCAGCGGTGTGGCCGAGGGCGTTAGAGCCACGCCCAAACCGGCGGCCGTGCCTTCGGCCACAAGTTGCTCAAGGTCGCGCCGTTTGAAGGGGTCGCCGCCGGTCAGAATCAACAGTGGTGGTTTGGGAAACTCAGACAGTTGCCGAACCAGTGCCAGGGCGGTCGGCGTGTCGAGCTCGCCCGGTGCCGCAGTCCGCTCAGCATTGGCTCGGCAGTGCTGGCACACCAAATCGCAGGCCCGAGTCACCTCGTAAAAAACGACCATCGGCCCCCGCTCGAAGTCGGCGCTGGTGTAGTTGGTTTTCCACGAGGTTTTGCGGCTGGGTTTCTGGCCAATCATGCAACCGATTCCTTCTGATGGCATCCGTTTGCGTGTGTTCCGGCGCAGTGCGTATTGCGGCGTCCCGTCAGATCGGGCGTGCCGCTCTGTTGCCGGCTGCCACTCAGGCCGACCGTACCCCGCATGGCCCCCCTTAGGCGAGCGGAGCCGTCTGTTCGTCGACCTATTTTTTTGACAATAGAAGCCTAAACGCTATATTGTGGATGTCAAGATCCATTTTATGGTTCTCGGTTGATTGTTGGCCAGTCGCCCAGTTAATTTTGTTCGAGCGGTGGGCGGCATTTTTTTGGGTTTTTGGCACGCAGCAGGTCGAGGCTTTTTTTGAGGGGCAAGGGCCTCCTGCGCCGGCGACATGCCGAGAATTGTCGGCGGCAATGCAAATACGAGGAACCAGAGTACGATTCGCGTCTTCTGTTTGCGTGCCGATGGCACCGTTTTCACTTGCGAGATCGTGGCCGGCACATCACGCGAGGGCCTCTCCGACAGCAAGCTACAGCAGCACGAGCTATAGCAGCACAAGAGCAACGCCGCGCAGTTGCCGGGAAAGTTGGCTCGCAGGTGCTTCGCCCACGAATGGAATGTCCCGAACCCCTCGTAGCAACTTGCGTCGAAAAACAGGGCGACGACTCCCTCCCTCACGAGCGTAACAGGAGTGCGACAGCAGGCAGACCGCTACGGGTCTTCGGGCTCTTCGGCTCTCAGCCGGTAGACTGGCCGGGCGATGGCGTTCGGCAAAAGCACGACCCCCAAGAAGCACGAGAAGATCGCGCCCACGGCGACCCAAACGAATCACGATATGATTTCCCAAACGTGCGAATACGCGCTGCGGTCCATTGTTTTCCTTGCGGAACATGCCGATCAGCCGCAAACTATACGCGAGGTGGCCTCCGCGACCGGTGTGCCCAGTGAGTACCTGGCCAAAGTGCTGGCCAATCTCAAGCGGGCTGGCATCGCGCAAGCCAAACGTGGCCTGCACGGCGGTTATACATTGGCCGTAGCTCCCGAGCGGCTCACGATTCTCGATGTGATCAACGCCGTCGATCCGATCCAGCGCATCCGTCAATGCCCGATCGGCCGCAGCGACCATGTCGGGCTTTGCCCCCTGCACCGGCGGCTCGATGAGGCACTTGCCCGGATCGAGCAATCGTTTGCAGCAACCACCGTGGCTGAAATTCTGGAAGAGAACGCCGCCAGCCGCCGCGTTCGCTCGACCGGCAAAGCATGCCCTTTCCCGGCAGTTCGCTCGCGTACCTCGGTCTCCACCATTCGTGTTCGCCGTGGCGCAACGAACGACAAGATCGAAAAAAGCACCGCAAAGAAAAGCAAAAAGAAGAAGACGAAAAAACGGCGGGCCAAATCCGCCGAGTAAACGGCCCGCGGCGCAGTCATGCCGCGTCGCGCGCATCTCGTTGCTCGTGGTGGCAAACTGCCTTTGGCAACCGCGACGCGTTTCACTCGGCCGCCGCGCGTCGGCCGCGAATCACTGCGGCCCCGCTTCCGCTGTTTTCCGCGTTCTCCAAACGCGCCCTGCCAACACACCATTTGCTGGCATCCACGCGGTCCGACAAGTATCTTTTTTCTTTCGAGGTCGTCGCGAAGTACGCATGGGCCTTCTCTGTAGGGTGATTTTGCGCAGCCGGGTCGGCCCCTTGCATCGGAGAAAAAGAAGGAAGGAAACGAAAGCACCCGCCGCCACGTCTGGGGCGTGGATACAAAAAAACAAAACCACGATGTGAAACCAATCGAGCGCGAACGCACTTGCTGATGCAAACGCCTGTAGCCGCAGGTCGCCCGCGAGTGTCGTCGTTTCGATTGCCGGGCCGATCGTTCAATCGACCCAAGGTAGCGGACGGGCCCGCTGGCAACCAAAACCGCAGCTTGTGGGCCTGCCGAGGTGCCCTGGTAGGAAGGAAACCTTGCCATGTCGAAAATTGTCGCCCTGGCGCCGGTGCCGGCGCAGATCGTTTCCCAATGGCTGCTGTCGCAAACCGGCCGGCCCGACATCGAGGTGGTCAGTGCCGAAGAAGTCGACAGCGAGCAGTTGGCCACCGCCCTGCGCGAGGCGGAGATTGTTCTGGGCGACTACACATTCAACCGCCCGGTCGACGCGGCCTTGCTCGAAGCGGCGCCGAAACTTCGCTTCGTCCAGCAGCCCAGCGTCGGCTATCAGCACATCGACATCGAGGCCTGCCGCCAGCGAGGTGTCGATGTGGCGAACACGCCGGGTGTCAACAGTGTGGCCGTGGCCGAACACACGCTGATGATGGCCCTCATGCTGCTCAAGCAGGCCGTTTATGCCCACCAACAAACCACCCAGGGCCAATGGGCCCAGCACGAACTGATCTGGGAACGCGGCGTTCATGAACTGAAGGACAAAACCTTTGGCATCATCGGCATGGGGCACGTTGGTCGCGAGTTAGCCAGCCGGCTACGCCCCTTCGAGGCCCGCTTGCTCTATTACGACCCGCAGCGGTTGGATGCCGACACAGAGCGGCAACTGGGCGTTGTGTTCAAGCCGCTCGATCACCTGCTACGGTCGGCCGACATCGTGAGCCTGCACGTACCGCTTACCGATCAAACGCGCGGCATGATCGGTGCCGAGCAACTCGACCGCATGAAGTTCGGCGCCATCCTGATCAATGTGGCCCGGGGCGAGTGCATCGACGAGCAGGCATTGGCCGAACGATTGCGAAAAAAGAAGCTTGGCGGGGCCGGCATCGACGTGTTCGGCCAAGAGCCGATTCCGGCCGACCATCCGCTGCTGGGGCTCGACAACGTGGTGCTAACACCCCACATTGCGGGCGCGACCAACGAGGTGCGAGCACGAGTGGTGCAAATGGCCGTGGGCAACATCGCTCGCGTGCTCCGTGGCGAGCCGCCACAATATCTCGTGACATGAACACGTTCTCGTGACAAGAACACTCGGCCACCACAGGACCAGCGACAACCCGTTCGAGCAGCGTCACGACGCCGGAGGGCCGAGTGCAAAGCGCCTCGTGTTTTTCTATACGTGGGGCGTTGTAGCGGCAAAAAGAAAGAAAAATGTCCACGATTGCCGCCCGTCGGCAGTAGACGATTCCGTAGTTCGCCTGTCCGGAGCCGCGCGGCACGTCGTTTCTTCTCAATCACATGCTACGCTGGCCCGGCAGAGGCCGACAAAAAAGCGCCGGCGACGCGAACGAAAAAAACGGAAAAGAACAAAGCGATAAAATCCCAGCGAAAAAGCCCCCACGAAACACTCGAGGAAGGAAGACAACGATTATGGCACGACTACGAGGCACCGACGCACTGGTTCAGTGCCTGCAACGGGCGGGCACCGAGCGCGTGTACGGCGTAATCGGCACATCGATCGTCGGCTTGTTAGACGGTCTTTACGAGGCCCGCGATACCATCCGCTACATTTCATGTCGGCACGAACAAGTGGCTGCCAGCATGGCCGATGCCGAAGGCCGGCTCACCCGCCGACCCGGTGTGGTTGCCCTGCATTCGGGCCCCGGTGCGCTGAACGCCATGATCAGCATGGCCAACGCGGCCAAAGACTGTTCGCCAATGATCGCCATCACCGGCGCAATCAAGCGCCGGCTTCAAGGATGCGATGGCATGCTCGAACTCGATCACGTGCGGTTGGCCGCGCCGCTTTGCCGTGCCGCGCTGCGCGTTGAAACCGTGGCCGAGATCCCCGAACGTTTTTCACAAGCCTACCGGGCCGCTCTTGCGGGGCCGGGCGGACCGGCGCTGATCGAAGTGCCCGAAGACATCTGGACCGAGCATGGCGAAGTTGATCTCGATCAGCTCGATCTCGACATCCCAGCGCCGCCGCCAATCGACCCGGCAGCCGTACAACAAATTGCCGAGCGGCTGCTGGCCGCCGAGCGACCGGTCATTCTCGCCGGAGCGGGCATCGCGTATCGCCGGGCCGAGGCCCTGTTGAAACAGTTGGTCGACCTCGTGCAAATTCCCGTGGCCACCACGGGCAACGGCCGCGGCACGTTGCCCGAAACCGATCCCCTCTCGCTCGGCCGCGCCGGTTATGGCGGCGGAAATGCCGTGGCCGACGAAGCGCTGAAACGGGCCGATTTCATCCTCGGCATCGGCTGCACCATGTCGGACATGACAACCTACGAATACACCTGGCCCATCCATGCTGAAGTGGTCGTGGTGAATCTCGATCGTGACAACGATCAGAAGCGGATTCCTCTGGAAGCCCTTTACGGCGACGCCCGCGTGTTTCTCGAACAACTGCTGGCGGCCTGCCGCGAGGCGACCCCCGCCGACCGCGCGCCCTGGACCGATCAGTTGGCCGATGCCCGCACCGCGTGGGACAATCTGCTTTCCAGTTCGCTCGGCCGTTCCGGGCCTCATGCCTCGCCGGCGCAGGTTTGTCAGGCGCTCGACCAACGCCTGGCCGACGACGCCATTGTGACCGTAGGGGCGGGCATGCACCTGCTTTATCCCATGGCGTTCATGAAATCGCGCCGCCCAAGTTGTTTCCTCTCGGCCGTCAATTTCGGGGCCATGGGGTTCGGCTTCCCGGCGGCGCTGGCCGCCAAAGTGGTTTATCCACAGCGGCAGGTGGTGGCCATTCTGGGCGACGGCGACTTTCTTATGACGGTGCAAGATCTGGAAACCGCCGTGCGGGAAAACATTCCCGTCCGCGTGATGGTGGTCAACGACAACTCGTATCGCGTGCTCGCCTTTCGGCAGCGGGTGCAGTATTCGGGCCGCGTTCACGGTTCGTTGCACGGCAACCCCGATCTGTTGCAGTTGGCCGCCGCTTTCGGCATTCCGGCCTGGCGGATCGAGAGCCCCGAGCAGATCGACGCCGCACTCGAAGAGTCGCTGGCCGCCGAGGGCCCCTCGCTGGTTGAAATCGTTACCGATGCCGACGACATCCCGCCCACCAACCTGCAAGCTGCCCTCACAATGAGCGATTGAGCAAACAAGTCGTGCGAAGCTGGTGCGAAGCTGGCAGCGCATTACCAGACGCGCAACGCGAGGCAGAAACGCCAGACAACGCCAGACGCGGACGCGCCGGAATATATGGCACGCAGAAAACACCGGGCTCGTAAACTCGTAAAAACGTCGGGCATGCCGGGCCGCCCACACGCATAAGAAAAGCCGAATAAATCGCACACACCAGAAGCCAGAAGCAGGTGCCAAGGAAAAGGGGGCGGGGATAAGATCGGCGAAGCCCCGGCGGCCTTGTCGCCTAGGGGTGCTCGGTTCGCGGCGCTTCCAATAGCCGATCGATCTGTTGGGCCAGGGCCTCGATATCAGACCGCCGCCACACGGGCACGGGCACCGGTGGCAACTCGGCATCGTCGTCGGTCACCACGGCACGAATCGATTGGTGGGTTAGCGCCAGCGGCTCATTGCCCACGGCGGCCCGCCACACCTCGAGCTTGACCGCTTCGGTCTGCAAGTCGCCCTCGACCAGCACGAAGTCGCAGTCGTGGAAACTGGGGGCCAGTGCCGCGTAACGATCGGCCGTGGGCTCATCGGGATCGACGGGACGAAACACAGCGGTCAGCTTTCGCGACAAGACACCCACGGCGCAGGCCCCGGCTTCGCGGTGCAGGTGCGAGTCTTTGCCCGGCGTATCGAGTTCGTGGTGATGATGCGTGTGCTTGATCGTGCCCACGCGGCGGCCACGCTTGCTGAAATATCGCACCAACTCGGTGACCAAGGTGGTTTTGCCGCTGTTCTTTCGCCCGACGATATGGATGCGCCGCACCGTGTCGTTTCTCCTTGTTCACCTTGTTGATCGTCGGGCCGGCAACCCGGCCCAATCCGCAAAACTTCGCTATTCGCCCGCGACTGAATCAAGCGGTGTTGCCGGTCACCCTTGCTGTTGCGATGGCTCGAACCGCCGGTCGAAAAAAATTTTTTTGAATAAACGAGTTATCCACCCTGAAATTGCATGCAAGCGTGCCCTTGCGACGCACTATGAACTGCCGGCAGCCGATCGCCGGCCGCAAGCTTTGCGCTGATTCGTCAGATTCATGCGATTTTCTCGGGTGCTGTGTGCCGCATTGTATCACGCAACTTGCCGGGCGTACCGGCCACGGCGGCGAGGACCATCGGCCCGCGGTGCAAAGCGTGAAGCCGTCGTGCTTTTCGGTCGATGTACCGGATAGGAATCCGCCCTCCGCAGGTGCCAGTCGCTCCGGTTCCTGTTCAACCGGTCGAACACCGAGCACCGCGTGAAGGGCCCACCGCCGCAGGCAGTGCATAGGCATCGTACTGCCTTTCTCGTACATGCATCCATTCGGGCGGAAGAAAAATTATGCATTACCCAATCGCAACGAGACCTCATGCTGCGGGCATTCTCAGTTTTGCCGTCGCCGCGCTGTTGATTTCCGGCCCACACGTTCTCCGGGCACAAGAAACGAGCAGCGCGTACGACGACTACTACCGCGACAGCGCGGCCACGGAGGCAGACCTATCGACGCCACACGATCCGTGGACCTACGATCCTTCGGCGTGGGAAGGCTCATCCGAACCGAGCGCGGAATTCGCCTCTGAGTTTGCCGACGCGGTGAAGACCGATGCTTCGCGGGCCGACACCAGCAACACGGCGGCCGATGCCTGCGACGATTGCGACGGCAGCGACGCCTGCGATCACTGCGGCGGCAAAGGGGGAGCCAAGGGCAAGGGCAAGAAAGACCCGGCCGCCACCGCCTACAAAGGCCTGTTTTACGACAACGACTTCACCTACCTGCGACGCCCCGGCTATCGCTCGCCCTATCTGGCCGATTCGTTCAAACAGCTCCAGCCACTGCCCGGCGTTACGCTCGACGTGGGCGGCGAGTTCCGCATGCGAAATCATGTGGAAAACAACATCGGCCGCAGCCGTCTGGACGGACTGGATAACGAGTTCCTGCTCATGCGCACGCGGCTTTACATGAGCGGCAGCGTCGGCGGACTGTTTCGCGCCTACGGCGAAATGATCGACGCTACCAGCTCGTTCGAAGATCTTCCTCCACGATCCATCGAAGAAAACCGGGCCGACTTCATCAACCTCTTCGGCGAAATGCCGATCATGGATATCGGCTCGGGCACGCTCACCGCCCGCGTCGGTCGGCAGGAGTTGCTGTACGGTGTTGAGCGTCTCGTTTCGCCGCTCGACTGGTCGAACACACGGCGGACGTTCGATGGGGCCAACCTGTTTTGGAAGGGCGAAAAGTGGCGCGTCGATGGCTTCTGGACACGGCCTGTGCCGTTCGGACAGCATGTGCCCAACGATCACAACTTCGACAATCCCGATCTGAGCCAGGAGTTCACCGGCCTGTATGCCTCGCGCAAAACGGCCAACAATGGCGGCGTCGATTTCTACTACCTGCGACTAGCCGAGTACGACGGCCCAACAGGCGATTTCGATGCCAACACGTTTGGCGCTCGTTGGTGGGGTGCGCGGAACGACTGGCTTTGGGACTTCGAGGGCGGTTACCAATTTGGCGAGTTCGGCGCGCTCGATCAGTCGGCAGGCTTCTACGTGGTCGGGCTCGGACGCAAGTTCTCCAACGTCCGCGGCACGCCCACGTTTTGGGTCTATTACGACTGGGCTTCAGGCGATTCCGACCCGAACGACGGCAAACGGGGCACCTTCAACCAGTTGTTCCCCTTGGGGCACAAGTACCTCGGTTTCATGGACCTGGTTGCACGCCAGAACATCCGGGCCTGGAACTTTCTGGCCACGATGCAGCCGCACAAGCGCGTGAAGCTGTTGGCCTGGTGGTACATCTTTCGGCTTGAAGAGGCCCGCGATGCGCTTTACAACGCTGGTGGTGCGATCATCCGCAACGATCCGACCGGCGTGGCCGGCACCGATGTGGGACAAGAGCTCGACCTGACGGCCCTGGTTACCATCACGCCGCGCGTGGGCATCTTGTTCGGCTATTCGCACTTTTTCGCCGGCGACTATCTGGTCAACACAGCACCGTTCAACGGCAACGACGCCGACTTCTACTACACGCAACTCACCACGCGGTTCTGAGAAGTTCAGAAAACAACGAGGTCGGAAAACGACCGGAAAATCCGACAACCCACAGAAAAAAACAACCAGCGAGCCGTTCGGTCGTCGCCACCGTTGGCGCCATTGTTCAAGCGCCAGCGGTCGGGCACTACCGAGCGGCTCGCGGTATGTTGATTGCGCTACATCACGCCAATAACGAAACGAAGCGCGGCGCGGCGATCATTTGGCCATGATCTTTGCCATCACCTTCAGCCCCATGTCCATGGCGTCCCAAGCCAGACCGGCATGGAATGGCTCGCCGCTACCGAACCTCCACGGCAAATAGAGCCCGAGCAGCTTCTTGCCCACCCGCCACATGGGCGACACACCCACTTTGTACTGTTCCTGGTCGTCAACGTCGACGACAACCGGTCGGTCGGGATCGTCGGTATATTTCAGCGGCACCTGGGCAAACGTTGCCTTGTTGAGCTCTTCCATCACGCACATGCTCATCGGCTCGTAGTTCACCTCTGGCTTGCGACCGGCGATTTCCGCCGCCAAGTGGTCGGCCGCCGCATCGGCCTGCAACAGTGCCAGAAAAGCCTGCTTGATGGGAAAGTCGGCCGCGTCGCCCACGGCGAAAATGTCGCTTGTGCCTTTCACGCGTCGGCTTTCGGCCTCTACGTGCAGAAAGCCCCGATCGTCCGACGCCAGTTCGGAGTAGCGTCTGGCAGCCACATACGG
>WGDQ01000945.1 GCA_015493185.1 Planctomycetaceae bacterium | reverse complement strand
CGCTAACGCAGCCCGCGGACCGCATTCGGCCCCCCCTCCAAAACGTTCAACCACAGCCATGACAGCAGGTACATGAAAAACGAGAGATTGTCCAGCCGGCGAGAGTTCTTGAAATCGACTACCTCGGGCGGCCTCTCTTTTTTGGCAACATCGCAGTGGGCCACGGCGGGTGAACCCGTTGGAAAAGGCCGGCCACTTCCTCAAGAAAAACTGCGCTACCGGCTGTCGCTCCATGTGCCAACCCGACTCTACGATGGTCGCCGATGTTGGTGTCATCCGCGCGCTGGCATTGTTCCGGGCGCAGGCAAGCAAGGCATGCCGCGCGTGGTAATGACAATGAACGTGCTGAGCGTGTCGGGTAGCGACGTTTTCAAAGCAATGTACGGGCTGGAAACCGACGATCTCGGGCAAACGTGGAGCCCGCCCCGCAAGCTGCCCGGTTTGGCCGTACGATCGACGCTGGTCGACGGCCAACGGCGGCCCGTTGCCGTCAGCGATTTCTGGCCTTGCTGGCATCGCGCAACCAATACCCTTCTGGGAACGGGCCACTCGGTTGTTTATACACCCGACTGGAAAGTGGTGCCCGATCGTCCGCGAGCCACGGTATATTCAACGTACGACCCGCAAACAGAACAATGGGCGCCGTGGCAGCGGCTGGCAATGCCCGACGGCGAAAAATTCCGCCATGCGGGTGCCGGCTGCACGCAGCGATACGACCTGCCGGATGGAACGGTGCTGTTGCCGATCTATTATCGTCCGCCTGGAAAAAACTCGCGGGCAATCGTCGTTCGCTGCTCGTTCGATGGCCAACGCCTACGCGTAATCGGCCTTGGCAACGAGCTGGCGATCGACGACAACACGCGTGGTCTTCACGAACCGTCGCTGACACGATATCAAGGCGAGTTTTTCCTCACGATTCGCAACGATCGCCGCGGTTATGTGACCCGCAGTGGCGACGGCCTCCATTTCGGACCGATCACTCCCTGGCGGTTCGATGATGGCAAAGAATTGGGCAACTACAATACGCAACAACACTGGGTAACGCACAGCGATGGTTTGTTTCTCGTCTATACACGACGGGCGGCCCACAACGACCATGTTTTTCGCCATCGTGCGCCCTTATTCATGGCAAGGGTCGACCCGAAACGCCTGCGTGTGATCCGCGATTCAGAGCGCATCGTCGTTCCCGAGCGCGGGGCTCGACTTGGCAACTTTGGTGTGACCGACGTTAGCCCGCAGGAAACGTGGATTACCGTGGCCGAATGGATGCAAACATGGGGCCCGCGCTACGTGTTACCAGTCGACAATCGCTACGGAAGCGATGGCAGCGTTTTTGTCGCCCGAGTTCGCTGGTCGAAACCGAACCTCGCGTTCCAAAGCAGCCCGCCACCCAAGTAACGGTCGATTCGTCAGAGGGACGTACGACATAGCCGGCAGCCCACAATTGCGGCGACAACATTTTTTTGAGGTATCACGCGCCATGAAGACGCCTGAGACGCTTTTGGAAACGCGACGATTCCGAGTGGTTCGCCATTGGCAGTCAGAAAATGGCGTACAACATCCGCGCGAAATCGTTGAACATCCGGGCTCGGTTACGATCGTCCCTCTTTTCGAAGACAAGCGGGTGTGCCTGATCCGCAATTACCGAGTCGGTGTGAATGAATGGCTTATCGAGTTACCCGCCGGCACCCGCGAAGCCGGCGAAGCACCACTGGAAACCGCCCGCCGCGAGGTAACCGAAGAAACAGGCTACCAGGCCGAGCGCGTCGAACCGCTGCACGAGTTCTGGATGTCGCCAGGCATTTTGAACGAGCGAATGCATCTGTTCGTGGCGCTCGGTCTGACCGAAGCCGAACAAAATCTCGATCCGGGCGAACGCATCGAGCCGCTCGTCGTAGCCTGGGACGAGGCCCTAGCCATGGCCGACGATGGCCGTATTCACGACGCCAAAACACTCGTAGGCCTGTACTATTGCGATCGCTTGTTCCGAAGCAATCGCCTTTCGTGGGACTCCGCACCCAAGGCGCGATAACCCCAGCGTGCATGCGGCAGAAAGCTCCGAACAAAACCGCATGGTGAAGCCACGGCCATCTCTCTCAAGAGCCAAAACCAGCCGATTGAAGATCGGTGTCGATGCTGCCCCACAGCCCGCCAGTTTCACTGCCGACTGAAC
The DNA here is from genome assembly GCA_015493185.1 of Planctomycetaceae bacterium. GTDB lineage: Bacteria > Planctomycetota > Planctomycetia > Pirellulales > JAEUIK01 > WGDQ01. Next base: position 492 of record WGDQ01000945.1, on the reverse strand, counting down.
CGATGGCACCGATGACGGCGGCCAGAATCAGGCCGAGCATCACTGCGTATTCAACCGTGGTCGCCGCTTCCTCTCCGCGCAGGAATCTGCGCAAAACCTTTTGGTAAATCAACATGAGACCGCACCAATCAGGAAGAGCCCGCCCGCTATTCTGCAAGAAACACGGAATAGCCAGGAAATGAAACGAGAGAGGGTGCCTGTTCCAAGGCTAGGTCACAAAACAACATCGGTCAAATTCGGAAGAGCTCTCCGGAGACCGAAAGAACCTATGGAGCCGCAGCCTGCGTCCTTGAGAAGCGAAGGCTCGCGATGCCCGGCGGTTTGTCTGAAAGCCGCGGTGCCTGGCAGTTAACCGCTCGTGAGTTATTGGGATCGCTGTCAGCGGGCCCTGCAAAATCGACATGGCTTTGCACAAGACCCGAGACGTGAATAGCGTCCTCTGCCGCTTTCACGATGCTTGCGGCACGGTCGCGTTCACTCGCTGTGTGTGTG
>WGDQ01000944.1 GCA_015493185.1 Planctomycetaceae bacterium | reverse complement strand
GTCTTCAGTCAGCCACAGCGAAGCCAATTCGTACACGCTGCGCGGCGCATCGAACAGGGTGCGGCTGCTCCGTCGGGCCAGTTGGGCCGTCGGCAATATCTGCACGGCGGCCAGTGTCCCGGCCAGGCCCGCTGCGGCGAACAACCGTATCCATCGCCGCGGCCAGCGCGAACTGCCGGCGTGGGCTGGTGCGGCGCTGATTTTTGCCGATGCGGTGGCGAGGCGAATTGCGGCCGGTTGGGTAGCGACAGAGGCGCTGCCCGTCTTGGGAGAAGACCAGCGAAAACAAAGCCCCAACGAAGCGATGAGCAACGTGTGATAGGCGGCCTGTGGATCGCCGCCCAAGACCATCAGCGCCAGCGGCACGGCCACGGCCGCGATGGTAGTGGGGCTGGTGGCCGCAGAACGAAGACGGTCGGCGCCGGCCAGCGCCCAAGGCATCCAGGCTGCACCGACGAGGAAGACCGGATTGCACTGTTGAAACAAGACGCTGCCGCCGAAGGCGTAGGCCAGCGCTGCCACGCCGGGCGCAACAGGGTGCTGAGTCCAGCGGCGGGCCAGTTGGAACGCACCAGCGGCCGCGATCAACACGTGCAACGCGACATACAGGCCGATCAGGCGGCAAAACTCGCCCGGCAGTTGCAGGAGCAGTGCGAACGGGTAGAACGCCGTTGCCGTGCCTTGCGCGGCCAACGGCACTCCGATGCCGGCGTAGGGGTTCCACAGTGGTGCGCGTCCGGCCTGCCACTGGTCGCGAACGAACTTCAACAACGGGGTGTAGAAGTGCGCCGTGTCGCGATAGGCCAGCGCTCGATCGCCGAGGAGCACGCTGCCAAAGAACCACACCCAGACGACAGCGACTGCCAGCGACAGCAGCAGACCGGAAGCAGACGGTCTCAGCTTCTCAGGCCAAACGGGCAATCGTCAAAGTCTCGCCAAAATGCCACGTGTAGAAAACGCCGACACCGCGAACCGTTGTTGCCAGATGCGGTTGTGCGGATGTCTTCAGCGACCGATACGAACCGGCCTTTGCCGAACAAGCCGTTGGCGGCCGGCGAACGACGGTCGAGCCACCAATCGTAGCAATCTCTCGAAGCCCATGAAAGGAACGGTTCAGCCGCACGTGCCCACGATCGCAGGTGGGGCAGGTTTTGGGAACGTGTAAGGTGGGATGGTGTGCAGCGGCCTATTGGAAGCTGCTCGTTGTGGCTGCGAGCGGTTGGAATGGCTCTACGCGTCGCCCGGGGGGCGGAAAATTGTCGGAGGCGTTTGAGAACCCGCGGACAAAACACGCCTGAACAGCCGAGACGAGCGGTTTTTCCGCACGAATTAGAGGTTCTGTCCGTTCGCTCTAAGAAGGGGCCTGTTGCGTTGTGCCCCAGCGGGGCCGCCATCCGATGGGCGACGAAGCGATTTTTTAGTGGGTGTGCTAGCCGGCAAAACCGGTAGAACCGTCGGCGCCGATCATGTGCAGAGGATCGACGGGGATGCCGGCGGCTGGCACTCGGTGTTGGCGTTGGAGAGGATGGCCGCCGCGGGGTTGGCGATGCAGCTCAAGCGCAATCCGGTCGACGGTGGCATCGTCGAGGGGATCGGACGGCAACAGGTTTCCCTCCAGCCAGGGCTCGATTTCGATGACTGGCATGGACAACATCCAAGAGCGAGGCATGGCCTGGCTTGTCCTTCAAGTGAGGTCGACCGTTGGAGATTATGGCGCGACGCGGTTTGGTGGACTTCGGACGGAAAGTCTGGCCGGGGAGACCGACGCTGAGTTTTCCCAGATGCCGGCGGCCGAATGTTGTGCAGGGCGGCTGGATTCGGATTGCGTTACGAGCCGGCTTGTCGCAGCAGCGTAGCGCGGCGCACGGTGCCCGCTTACTGTTAGACTTCGGCATGTTGCGACGAATTGAATAAGGGAAAAGCCGAGAAGGTTGGTAAGGCAGCCGACCGGAAGCCGCGGGTGCGTTACAAGAGCACGCCCATACGCCGATCGGGCTATTGGACAGCAGATGTG
>WGDQ01000943.1 GCA_015493185.1 Planctomycetaceae bacterium | reverse complement strand
GCCCTCATTCCCCGCCGCGTCGAGAATTTGCTGGCGGCCTGCAAAAACATCGGTACCACCCACATCACCAACGGCTGCTATCGCCTGCACCCGGTCGAGTGGAACATTGGCGAAGCGGCCGGCGCACTGGCCAGCTATTGCCTTCGCCGGCGCACCAGCTCCCGGGGCGTGCGTCGGCAAGAAAAGGTTCTTTCCGACTTTCAGCGGCATTTGCGACGGCGCGGTTTCGAACTGCACTGGCCCAGCGTGCATCCGGTTTGAAGCCGCTCACGTTCCGTCGGATTCGTTGGCGCCAGCAAGAAACAACTTGCCGGCAACGAATCTGTTCCAGCGTGCGGGCTTGCCACGCGATGGAAACGCACGCGAGCTTTCGGCCAACAAGGCGATCCGCCCCCAGCAGCGCGCCGCCCGAGCGATCCGTGCATCGCCTCAGCGCTCGCACACCCGCTTTCCAGGTCGGCGCGTGAGCCGCTCCCGATTTCTCTGAGAGGCCTGCCGGTTCACGAACCTGCTGCTGCAACCGGCGCGACACCGCCGTTGCGGCCTCGCCGATAGAAAAACCACTTGCCCGCTTCCACGGCAATGAAAGCCAACCCGCTGGTAACAAAGCAAACGGCCATATCCACCGGCCGCAGCGCCGTGGTTTTGAAAAACACTTGCAACGCCGGCAGATAAACCACCAGCATTTGCAGTCCGACGGTCAGCAGCACCGAGACGAGCATGAAGCGGTTGGACCAAAGCCCAATCGTCCAAAGCGCCTCGCGCGACGAGCGGATCGCCAACGCATTGCCGAGCTGCCCCAAAGTGAGCACGGTAAAGACCATCGTTCGCCAGTACTCGTCGGGTTGCTCGGGCACGCGCCAATACCACCAGCCCGTGGCCAGCGATAGGGCGGCCAGCACCGTGCCAATCCAAAAAATATCGCGAACAATTCCCCGAGAAAGCACGCTTTCTGACGGTGGATAGGGCGGCCGCCGCATCGTATCGGGCTCGGCCGGCTCGACGGACAAGGCCAGTCCGGGCAGGCCGTCAGTAACCAGATTGACCCAAAGTATCTGTAGCGGCAGCAGCGGCAACGGCATGCCCAGAAACGGCGCGACCAGCATTACCAGCATTTCACCAACGTTGCTGCCCAGCGTGTACTTCAAAAACTTTCGGATGTTATCGTAAATCACCCGACCGGCTTCGACAGCGTTGACGATCGTGGCGAAGTTGTCGTCCAGCAACACCATGTCGGCCGCTTCCTTCGCCACGTCGGTGCCGGTAATGCCCATTGCCACGCCGATGTCAGCCTTCTTCAGGGCCGGGGCATCATTCACGCCGTCGCCGGTCATAGCCACAATGTGCCCATTGCGCTGGAAGGCGTCCACAATGTTCAACTTGTGCTCGGGCGCCACACGCGCGTATACCGAAACCTGCTGCACCTGCTGACGCAATTCCTCTGTTGGCATGCTCGAAAGCTCACGGCCCGTGATTGCCAGATTGTCTTGGCTGATGCCGAGTTCGCGGGCAATGGCCAACGCCGTCAGCGGATGATCGCCCGTGATCATCACCGGCCGTATGCCGGCCTGCTGACAGCGCCGAACCGCCTCGGCCACCTCCGGCCGTGCGGGGTCGGTCATTCCCACCAACCCCAGAAACGCCAGCTCGCGCTCGATCGTTTCTTCCGATACGTCTTCGGGCAAGCTCGCCAGCCGGCGGTACGCAATGCCCAGAATGCGCATGCCTTGCGATGCCAACTCCTCGTTTTCGCGAACAATCTGCTCGCGCCGCGCGTCGTCCAACGGTTCCAGTCCATCATCGGTCCAGCAACGCGTGCACCGCTCGAGCACCGATCCCAAGGCCCCCTTGGTGAAAACCACGTAGCCATCGTCGCCGTCGAGCCACATGTCGAACCTGCGGATCGACTCTCGCTGCGAGGCCTCGGGCACCTGATGCACGGTCGACATCCGTTTGCGCTGCGAGTCGAACGGCACTTCGGCCACGCGGGGCAACATTTTTTCCAGCTCGGTCTTCCACAGCCCGAACTCCGCGGCCGCCACAACCAGCGCGGTTTCCGTCGGATCGCCGATCGCCTCGAAGCGGCGCGATTCCCCATCGCTGCGTTCCAGCGTGGCATCGTTGCAAAGCGATCCGGCCACCAGCATCCAGCTCAGGGCCGGGTGCTCTTCGAGCGACCGCTGCCCATCGCCCGAAAGCGGTCGTTGTTTCTGCCCCAACCGTTCGAGCAGTTGGATTCGTTCGCCGGCTATATCGGCCAGCGCTACGGTCATGCGATTTTCGGTGAGCGTGCCCGTTTTGTCCGAGCAGATTACCGTTACCGAACCGAGCGTTTCGACCGCCGGCAAACGGCGAATCAGCGCGTTGCGCCGCAGCATGGTTTGCGCGCCGATGGCCAGCGTCAGCGTTGCCACGGCCGGCAAACCTTCGGGCACCACCGCCACGGCCATGCTCAGGGCGGTCATGAACATCAGCGTCAGCGGGGCCCCGCGAACCACTCCGGCCACGAACATCACGGCCACAATCGCCAGGGCCACCACGGCCAACGAGCGTCCTAGCCGGTCCAATCGCCGCTGTAGCGGTGTCGACTCGGGCTTCACGCTGCGAAGCATCTCGGCGATGCGGCCCAGTTCGGTTTGCATGCCAATGGCCGTCACTACCGCCACGGCTCGGCCGTAGGTGGCATCGGTGCCCATAAACACCATGTTCCGCCGATCGCCAACCGGCAGTTCGGCGCTTGCCACGAAATGGGCGTCTTTCTCCACGGCTTCCGACTCGCCCGTCAGCGCTGCTTCCTGCACGCGGAAGTGGATCGCCTTTAGCAAGCGCCCATCGGCGGGAACGCGGCTGCCTGCCTCGAGCAATACAATATCGCCAGGCACCAGGTCGCGCGCATCGATCACCTGCACTCGGCCTGCGCGCCGCACCTTCACGCGCGGCACGGCCATTTTCTTCAGCGCCAGCATGGCCCGCTCGGCGCGGAAGTCTTGAACAAACCCGAGCAGCGCGTTCAACACAATGATCGCCGTGATGGCACTGGCGTCGTACCATTCGCCCAACCAGGCAGACACCATTGCCGCACCGATCAGCAGCAGCACCATCGCGCCACGGAGCTGCTCGATAAGAATCCGCAGCGGTCCACGACCCTCGGCGGTGAGCAGTTCGTTTTTGCCCCAACGTTGCGCCCGACGCTCAACCTCCTGGTCGTCGAGTCCCTGCTTCGGGTCGACGCCGAGCCGCTCCAACACTTCGTCCAGCGAAAGCCGATACCAATCGGTTACGTCGCTGGTGGCTGGGCGTATGCCCTTTTCCCCGGATCGGGTCGGCGCTGTCGATTCGGCATGCATCGTTCTTTTTTCCGTTCGACTACGAATAGAAACGCGCGCACGTAGCCCGGAGCGCGATCACAAACCGAATCGCTGATTTAGCGGGCCGAAACAAATCCCTCCTACTTGCGATATGTTTATAATGCCCAACGACCCTGAGTACCAAGCGCCATGGAGCCAAGTCACACGCTTGCGTCGCGCGCGGCGTCAGCCACGACGGCCGCTCTTTTTGGCCGGCAGCGAGCAAGCGCGTTGAGTGAGCAGCTTGGCTGGCTAGAGAAGAGGCATAATTCGCCAGCCCAACGCCCCTGCCGCCGGGCACACCAAACAGTGTGCTCAGCCTCGGGCCACGCAGAGCTGGCGAATCATCGCCGTTCGCAGCAAGAAAACAATTTGCGAAGAGCTGCTATGCCTTCACGTCGTAATTCGACTGTTGCAATTTGGCTTGCAGCGCCTTGAGCTCTTCGAGTTCTTTCTTCAACTCGTCGTGAAATGTGCTCGTCCGGCTGCGGCGAATCTCGGGCTTTAGTTCGCTAATGCGCGAGTCGATCATCTGCAACAGCAACTCATGCTCGCGAGAAGTGAGGGTCACCTCCATCGTAATGCTCCTTTCGTGCTGGAACCGAATGAAATATCGTGCAAATGGCGCGCCGCACCGACGTTTTTCAACCGGCGGGCCACACCTTTCGCATCGCTTTGTGCGACAAT
>WGDQ01000942.1 GCA_015493185.1 Planctomycetaceae bacterium | reverse complement strand
AACACGTCCAGCGGCGCCCAGTGCAGTCGAGCCGATGGTTCGAGGCGAGCTTTGGCATCGTGATAAACCTGAGCAGAGGCCCCCCGTGCAATTCGTCGATGGGCGCCAACGGTGTGCGAGGCCACTCAGCGGCGGCAAGCTCGATTTGCCCTGCGGCATGCCCGGACGGTGAGTGGCCCGTTTCGTGACTCGTTTGGTGTGTGCGGTAGGATGGTCGTACAATCGGCCGACAACCCGTCGGGCCGGTTGTGCCGTTTTTCTTGGCGGGAAAAAAAGTGCTCTATCAAACGGTCGTGCCAGAGCGGCACCATTGTAGCAGATCAAACCGACGGAAACCGCCGACTTTTCTACCGGCTTTGGTTTCCGTTTCCCGCGAATCGTTCCCTCCCGAAAACCGTAACGTCGAGAAGCCCCACCAGCTCGAAAGCCCCGCACCATGAGCCTAGCAACATGCTTACCGAGTAATATGCTTCGTCTTCTGCTTCGTCTTCTTCGTGCCCCAGTCGCCTCGGCACCCTCGCGCTCGGGTAATCCGACCGGCATGCCGCATCCATTTCCCTTGCCAGACACGTTCGCCCGGCCGCCTGTGCTCCGGTGCCTTCTGCTGCTCGTTGTCGCCACTTTCGCCTTCAGGCCGTTGTGTGCCCGGGCTGCCGATCCGCCAAAAGTTCGCGTCGTCGAGGTGCGCCGTGCTTTCCACAATGGCGAGCACAACGCCTTCACCGATTTGTGCCGCTTCGCCGGTCGCTACTACCTCACATTTCGCACCTGCCCCGACGGTCACATGGTGCACCCCACTTCGGCCATTCTGGTGTTGGCCAGCGACGATGGTCGGCGGTGGGAACAGGTCTTTCGCTTCCACGTCCCGCTGCGCGATACCCGCGACCCGCACTTTCTGATCTTTCGCGATCAATTGTTCGTATACACCGGCACCTGGTATTGCGGCGAGTCAAGCCCTAAGAGCTACGACATGAACGAACTGTTGGGCTACGCCGCCGTGACGCACGACGGCCGCCGGTGGACCGGGCCGATCATGTTGGAAGGCACCTACGGCCACTACGTTTGGCGGGCCGCCTCGCACGGCAACAAGGCCTATCTCTGCGCACGTCGCAAACGCCAGTTTGCCCACACATCGAACCGCCAACAACGCGATCGTCTGGTCGAGTCGGCCATGTTGGAAAGCGACGACGGGCTCGTCTGGCGTTTTGCCGGTCTGTTTCAAGAACAGTATGGCGACGAAACCGCCTTTTTGTTCGAGCCCGACGGATCGGTGCTGGCCGTGGCCCGTTCAGGCGGAGGGCGCAACGCGCAGGTCTGCCGCTCCCGTCCGCCCTACAAAGTGTGGCAACGTCGCGATCTCGATCGTTACATCGGCGGCCCGCTGTTGGCCCGCTGGGGCGACAACTTCCTGGTGGGCGGGCGCAAAGTGGTCGATGGCCCTGCCGTAACGGCGCTCTACTGGCTTGTCGACAACCGTTTGCAGGAAATCGCCGAGTTGCCCAGCGGCGGCGATTGCTCGTATCCCGGCTTCGTGCTTCGCGATCCAAAGCACGCCCTGGTTTCATACTATTCGAGCCACGAGCGCGACGCGCAGGGCCGTCCGATCACCGCCATCTACCTGGCCGAGCTCGCTATCGAGTAACGCCGCGTTCCCGCACACGGCCAATTACCAACGCGACTAATCCGAACAACCCGCCATTCGACCAACATCGTCGGCCCGTACGACGCCATCGGGGCTGCGCGACGCCGGTGCGCGGCACTTACGACGGCGTGGAACCGAGCTGTTCTTTAGCGCGCAGCGTTTCGCATAGCCGCAACATGGTTTCCACGTCGAGCTGCTCCGCGCGGCTTTCTGGGCCAAGCTTCATCTCAGCCAGCGCTTCATCCACCGCGGCCGTGTCGAGCCGGCCCTTGTAGGCGCTGCGAACCACGCTGCGCAAATACTTGCGGCGATGGAAAAACATCGAACGCACAAAACCGTGGAAGTACGCCAGGTCCGGAATCCTCGCCCGCGCCGCCGGATCGAGCACGATTCGCAAAATGGCCGACCACACCTTCGGACGCGGCCAAAACGCCTCGGGCGGCAGCGTGCGCACCAACTCCACGCGGCATTGGCTCTGCACCCAAACGCTCAACGCTCCGTAGTCTTTGGTCGAAGGGCGTGCCAGAATGCGATCGGCCAGTTCTTTTTGAATCGTCACCGTCATCAACACCGGGGGCGACTCGATCGCCAGCAGATTGGAAATCACCGGCGTGGCGATGTTGTACGGCAAATTGGCCACCAGTTTGAATCGGCTCTCGGGCACCTCGGCCAGCTTCTGCTCCACGGTTTCCAGCACCACGGGGTTCAGCCGATTCTTGTTCTTCAAGGCATCGGCGACCAGCAACGTCACATTGTCGAACCCGTGCAACGTCTCCGATGCCAGTTGGGCCAGGTTCTGGTCCATCTCCACGCTTACCACGGCCGCCGCTTTTTCGGCCACCATGGCCGTTAGCCCGCCCGTTCCACCGCCTACTTCCAGCACCACGTCGCGCGGCTCCAGCTCCGCAGCCCGCACGATCAACTGCACCAGATTCAAGTCGATCAAGAAGTTCTGCCCATGTCGCCGGTTGGGTTGAATGCCCGCCTCGCGAAGGCGCTGCATCAAAAAACTGCGGGTTTGCCGTGGGGTAGAACGTGCCGACATCGGTGCAATCCGTAACAACAGGGCTCAAACGGGCCGCCAAAAAAATCGCCTGGCCGCGCCAACCGCGTCCGGCCGGCTTGACCAAGCCTCCCATTCTTACCGCATTCCCAGCGCATCGACCAGTGGCGGCCCGTCGCGCAACGATTCCGCAACAGCCGCAAGGCCGCCGGCGTCGATGAACTTCATAAGCCCGCCGGTTTTTCGTAAGCCGCGCCTCGCTACCGCAGCACAAGCACAGGCCAGACCCAGACCAGGCCAAGCGTCACGCTCGGAGCACGTTGCCCCACGATCGTTGCCCGGCGGTGAACTGCATCGTTTGTTTCTGTTTCCGACGTCCGTTTTGTTCGTCGCCCTGCCAGTCATCGCCGAAGATCGCTTGCACGGCTGGTTTCGCGCAAACCGCCGGACTGAGCAATTCGGCGCAACCGACGCACTTTTGCAATGCACACTGTCGAGCAAAACCTCATCGCCGGCCTGCAATTGCACCGCGACGGTAAAATCCGTCAGGCGATGCAGCACTATCACCGCGCGCTGAGCGAGCAGCCCGACCAGCCCGACGCGCTGCACTTGCTGGGTGTCGCCCTCGGACAAACCGGCCAAACCCAACAGGCAATCGCACGGATTCGCCGCGCGATCTCCACGCGTCCGACCGCCGCCTTCTACAACAGCTTGGGCGCGCTCTACCAACAAACCGGGAAGTGGAACCGGGCCATGCGATGCTTTCTTGCCGCGCTGCGGATCGAGCCCCGCTATGCCGACGCCCTGAACAACCTGAGCAATCTCTGGCGCTGCCGTGGCCACTTCCGCCGGGCAGCGGCCGCCGCGCGGCACGCAACCCGCATTGCCCCGCAACACGCCGAAGCCTGGAACACGCTGGCCATCGCCTACAAGCAACTCGGCCGCGTCGACCAAGCCGAGCAATGCCTGCACCGGGCCTTGGCGCAAAAGCCCTCGCTCACCTCGGCTCGCATCAACCTCGGCAACCTCTACCGCGACGCCGGCCGGTTCGACGAGGCCGTTCAGCAGTATCGCCTGGCGCTCGAAGCCAATCCCAACGATGCCCGAGCCCATTGCAACCTTGGCTGCATGCTTCGCGATCAGGGCCGGCTCGATCAGGCCATTGCCGCGTTGGAAACCGCCATCGCCCTGCAACCCAATTGGCCCGAAGCCCATCTCAGCCTGGCGTCTGCCTTGTTGACTTGCGGCCGCTGGTCCGACGGATGGCGCGAGTTCCGCTGGCGTCTGCTCGACGGGGGCGGGAATCTCGACGGCCCCGTGCCTCCGCAAATGCCGGATAGCGTTTCGCCGGCGGCCGGTTTGCCGGCCACCGGCACGTTGCACATCGACCACGATCCAACCCTTGGCATCGGCACCACGATCCTTTTCGCCGCCCTGCTGCGCGAGCTGCCCGCGCGCCCCGCTCGTGTCGTCGTGCAAACCGACTCGCGGCTTGTGCCGATCTTCCGGCGTTCGTTTCCCCGCGTCCGCTTCGTGGCGCTCTGCCCATCTCAGCCGAGCGAAACAGCCGGACCCACTCGGTTGCCCGCCGCAACCACCGCCGACGAAGCGGCCGAAGCAACCGCCCCCAATGGAACGGCCGACGACGAAACAACCGCTGCCCCCACGGTACGGCTTTCGCTCGGCGATTTGCCGGCGATCCTGCGCGGCAGCGCGGCGTCGTTTCCGCCGCCCACGCCCTATCTGCAGGCCGATCCGCAACAACGTGCCCTCTGGCGGGGTCGCCTCGCGGAGTTGGGCATCGGGGCCGCGCGGCCGAAGATCGGCATCACATGGCGAGGCGGTGGAGCGGCCGTCGAACGCATGCGTCGCAACATCGAACCGACCGACCTGCGCCCTCTGGCAGCGCTTGCCCAAGACGCCGCGTGGATCGACTTGCAGTACGACAGCACGCCGCACGACCGCCAGCGGCTCGCAACCGACGCCGCTCTGGCGCTTCACCGCCTGCCCGACTTGGATTGTTTCGGGCAGCTCGACGCGCTGGCTGCTCTGATGTGCGAGCTCGATCTGGTGATCGGCGTCGACAATTCCACCATCCATCTGGCCGGCGCGCTGGGCGTCGAAACCTGGACACTGTTGCCCTACGCGGCCAACTGGCGTTGGCAGCGCGGCCGCAGCGACACCCTTTGGTTTCCGAACATGCGATTGTTCCGGCAGCCCGTACCGGGCGACTGGCGCAGCGTGTGCCAGCACGTGGCCATCGAACTGGCACATCGCCTCGGCGCTTCAAGGCCCACGCTGCCTGCCGAACATCATTCGACGTCGCGCAACGTCGCTTGAATTTCCCGGGCCGGTCCACCCGCCCGGCAGGCACTCGGCCCGGCGTCTATTTCACCGTTCACCGATTCCGCTCGCCGATTCCGTTCACCGGTTCCTCACATCGCACCGCATGCCACGCGTTCTTT
>WGDQ01000941.1 GCA_015493185.1 Planctomycetaceae bacterium | reverse complement strand
TAGGCTATCGGCTCGACCGCGAGGGCCTGACGCTTGAGATCGACGGTCTTTCCAGCGAAAACGTTCGCCTGCTGCAATGCACTCCCACCGAGGTTGAGCTCGAGCTCGATGGCATCTCGCGCCTTTACGAAGTGCACGAAGTCGACGACACCGTTTACGTGGATAGTTCACTGGGCTCCTGCGTGTTGAAAACGGTTCCACGGTTCCCCTCTCCCGAGGACGAACTGGCCAAAGGGTCGCTCGTGGCCCCACTGCCTGGTGTGATCAACGAGGTGCGCGTCGAAGTCGGCCACGCCGTTCAAGCGGGCGATGTGCTGATCGTGATCGAATCCATGAAAATGCTGCACGAAGTTGCCGCGCCCGATGCCGGTGTGGTCACGGCGTTGCACGTAGAGCCTGCCAGCCATGTCGAGGCCGGGGCGGTGTTGGCCGTGATATCTGACGAAGAGCCCGAAACATGATCTGCGGCTGCTGTTTGGCCGGCTCGCACAGAGTGTTCAGCCCCTGCAAACACGCCTCACTATCGCCTTCCGCACTTCCGACGTCGTTCTTTTCCTTGCTTATTCGCCGGATTCCGGAAAAACCATTTTCGCGTTTGTCCGACAGCACACGAGGCACGCCATGAATACAGAACCGCAACCGTTGCGAATCGCCAACTGCTCGGGCTTCTACGGCGACCGTTTGGCAGCAGCCCGCGAAATGCTGGAGGGCGGCCCGATCGATTTTCTCACGGGCGATTATCTGGCCGAACTTACGATGCTCATTCTCTGGAAGCTGAAGCAGAAGGACACATCGCGCGGCTACGCCACCACGTTTCTGCGGCAAATGGAAGATTGCCTTGGCCTGGCAATGGACAAAGGCGTGAAGATCGTTACCAACGCCGGCGGGCTGAATCCCGCAGGACTTGCCGACGAACTGCGCAAGCTGAGCGACAAGCTGGGCGTGAAAGCCAACATCTTCCACATCGAAGGCGACGATCTGCTCCCCAAGTTGCAAGATTTGCAGTCTGCCGGGCACGAATTGCGCCACCTTGATACGGGAAAGCCCCTCAAAGAGCTCAACGCCTTTCCGCTAAGCGCCAATGCCTATCTTGGCGCGTGGGGCATTGTCGAAGCGTTGAACCAAGGGGCCGACGTCGTTGTTTGTCCGCGGGTCACCGACGCTTCGGTCGTCGTCGGTCCGGCCGCGTGGCGGTTTGGCTGGAACCGTACCGACTGGGATCGGCTGGCCGGAGCGGTGGTTGTCGGGCACATTCTCGAATGCGGCACGCAAGCCACGGGCGGAAACTACGCCTTTTTCCGCGAGGTGCCCGGGCTGGAACATCCCGGCTTTCCATTGGCGGAAATGCACGCCGATGGCAGTGCCGTTATCACCAAGCACGAGGGCACCGGCGGGCTGGTTTCGGTGGGAACGGTTACCGCGCAACTGCTCTACGAAATCGACCGGCCACGTTATGCCAATCCGGATGCGGTGGCCCGTTTCGATACGATCGAGCTCGAACAGGTTGGCGAAAATCGGGTGCGTGTTTCGGGCGTTCGTGGTGAACCGGCGCCGCGAGAAACCAAAGTGTGCATCAACTATCTGGGCGGTTTCCGCAACTCGATGACGCTTGTTCTCACAGGGCTCGATATCGAAGAAAAGGCCGAACTGGCCAAGCGAACGCTGCTACAAGAGTTGGGGGGCGGCACTCAGTTCAGCCAAATTCACTTCGAACTGGTGCGCAGCGACAAACCCAATGCCCCCTCGAACAACGAGGCGATGGCCTATCTGCGCGTCACGGTGAAAAGCCCCGACCCGAAAATGGTCGGTCGCGCGTTTTCCAGCAAAGTGGTTGAAATGGCCCTGGCGAGCTATCCCGGCTTTTTTTGCACCACACCGCCGGCTGAAGGTTCGCCTTACGGCGTATACTGGCCCACGCTGGTGCCCGCTGACGTGCCGGACTACACGGTGGTGGCACCCGATGGTCAGCGGACGCCGATTCCACCCACGCTGGTCGATTCGCCTTCTGCCGAATCGACCGAACCATCGCCCGCGGGGCCTGCGTCGTCGGTGCCATCGGGCCCCACTCGCGAGGTGCCGTTGGGCACCATCTTCGGAGCCCGATCGGGCGACAAGGGCGGCAATGCCAACGTGGGGGTTTGGGCCCGCACCGACGCCGGCTACGCGTGGCTCGAGCGCGAATTGACCATCGACCGATTCAAGCAGTTGGTGCCCGACGCCGCTTCGCTCGAAGTGCGACGCTACGAGCTGCCCAATCTGCGGGCTTTGAACTTTGTCGTAGTCGGTCTGCTCGGCGAAGGCGTTTCCAGTTCCGTACGCTCCGATCCTCAGGCCAAAGGCTTGGGCGAGTATCTGCGCAGCCGCGTCGTCGAGCTTCCCGAAGCATTGCTAAGCGAAAGCCAAACGAACCCAACTTGAAACGTGCATGAATCGTGAAGGTTCTAGCGCGGCGGCCCTTTCGGCTGCCTCGTGCCGGCGTCACTCACGACGGATCGAGCAAACCCAAACAGCAGGCTGGGGCTGGCCGTGTGCTTGTTGCACGGGCACGCAGCCTTCGTTCATGCTTCAGCCACGTGCCACGGGGGCCTGCTCTTGGTCAGGAATGCTTGAATCCCGGCCGCCACTTCCGGGCTTTCCCACGCATCGGCAAGGCGGGCGGCCGTGTACTCGATGTTTTGCTCGACGTCGTGCGTGCTGACGAAGCGGATCAGCTCTTTGGCCCGGCCCACTGCTCCCGGCGCACAGCGCAGCACCCGTTGCAACTCGGTCTCGACCGCGCGGTCGAGTGCTTCGATGTCGGGTACCACTTCATCTAGCAACCCCATTTCTCGGGCAAACATTCCTTTCATCTCGGTGGCGTTGAGCATCACGCGTCGAGCATGCGGCACGCCCAACTTCGCGACCACATAGGGCGAAATCGTCGCGGGAATCAGCCCCAATCGCACTTCGGTCAGGCAAAACTTCGCCGCTTCGATGCCGATGGCGATATCGCAAACCGAAATCAGCCCCAACCCACCACCATAGGCCGATCCGTTGATGCGGCCAATCACAAGCTTGGGCAGCGTATTCCAATCCGCCAGCGTTCGGGCCAGTTCGGTGGCGTCGCGAATACGATCCTCGCGGCTGCCGACAGCCTGCGTTTGCATGCTCTTCAAGTCGCCGCCGGCGCAGAAAACATCACCTTCGCCAGTGAACACCACGGCCCGGATGTTTTCGTCGGCAGCCAATTGCCGGGCCGCATCCTGCAATTCCCGAATCATCTGCTGCGACATCGCATTGCGGGCCTCAGGCCGATTGAGCGTCAACCGGGCAACGCCGCGTGTGTCGGTTTCCAAACGAATCGTCTCATACGCTTCAGACGTCGACATCATTCATGTTCCCCTGTCGTCCGGGCCAACTTCTCTCGATTGCCAGCCGACTGTCGTGATGCGACCGTGATGGTTCAGGCCACAGTCGGCGCAGCCGGTGCTTCCATCAATCAGTCGATCCATCAATCAGTCGATCTTCAGGCGAGCGTACTGGCAATGAATCACTTTCTCCACCAAATCGAGCGGCACGTAGTAATAATGGTTCGACGCTTCGAAGCCAATACGCGAGTCGCGACGCGCCAGTGCATATAAAGCTCGCGCGTTTGCAGCTTCCCTATCCAACAACCGTCGCAACTCCGCGCCCAAGGCTTCGCGAACATCGCGGGGCGTGTCTTCGGCGAGCCATCGGTTGCGAGCCAGAAAAAATCGCACCTGATTGCCGGCGCTGGCAAAGTGCAAGCCCGCGGCACGCGCCAACCGAAGGTCCGATTCGGCTTCGGCCCGCTTTTCCTTCGGAACGGTCTCTAGCATCGCTTCAAGCGTCTCGATGCCCTTTTGCCATCCGTTGGCCACGCGATCGAACTGCTCTGCGAGCACCTCTGCCGGATACCTGCCACGCCAGCCATCAACATCATCGTATGGAAAGCCGATCATCGTCGAGCGATAACCGGTTGGTTCGATATATAGCAAATTGGCCGGGCCGAACTGCTGAGGCCCACGGTAGAGAACCGCGCCGTCGAAAGGAAACTGCTGAAATGCTTCGCTGAACTGCCGCCACGCGCGCCGTGCCGTGGCCGTCGCTAATTTGCCGTAGCGTTGTGCAGCCAATGCGTCGAGCACCCGATCGGCCGTGGCGTTCGGCTGCACATCGAACCGATGGGCTACCTCCAAATTCGGTGAAGGATACCCTCCCAGCGTCCAGCTAAGCATCATGCCGTCCACATCAGCCTGTCGCAGATTTGCACAATGTTGGGCCACCAGATCCAACACCGGCAAATACGGCACCGCCGATAGTTCCCACGTATTGTTGAGCTGCACCTTGGCCAGCGCCCGCAAGCCGCGCTGCTTTGCTAATGCCCAGTGCCGCGTTGCCCGAGGGCCCGGCCCCACGACGGAGATTGAATATTCTCCCACACGCCCGGCCACGCCACCGCGTTGGAACGGCTTGGCCCACTCGCTTACCGACATCAGCTCCACATCGTCGGGCAGCCGGGCAATCGTTTGCGAGGCATCGCCGTGTCGGTTCCACCCCCAATCCCATGCAATCACCCGGGCCTGGGGCGCGCTGCGATGCACACCCTTGGCAACCGTGGCCACGACCTCGGCAACAATTTCGGCCGGATCGCGACCACCGCAGCGGGGGCACGCACTATGGCGGAAATGCGACGCACAGTGCGTCAGATTCTCGGATGCAGTGATCGTAAACACGCCGCCCAGTTCCGGAACCTTCTCAAACACATAGGCCAGCGAGTCGCTCAGCCACCGCCTCACCGAAGGCGTGCTTGTGCACATGGCCGCAAAACCACCCTCGCGCACGCCCGCCACACCAGGATGCCGTTCGAAAAAGTCGGCCGGCATGGCCCTTGGCTCGTTGAGGTACAGGTAAACGCCGATCCCATATCGCCGCGCGCGGGCAACCAGCCGGCGCAAGTTCGCCAAACGTCGTTCGTGTCCGACGCCGAATTCAGGGAAGTCCGTTCCACCCGGCGCCAGTTGCCGCAACACCACGTGCAACCACACACCGTTAACGCCCATCCGAGCCAACCGCTGTAGCAAGCCGTCGGGATACGGGTCGAGCGAAGCATCGACCAGCGGATCGCCGTAGCTGCCGAAATACGAATAGATCAGCCGCAACCGCTCGTCCGCCGGCCGATCATCGGACAGCCCGTACGCTACTGCTCTATCGGCTTCACCGTGCTGCTGCGACGCATCGTCCGACGAAGAACCACGTTCCGTTTGCTGCGGTCGGCTCAGTCGTTCGATAAACGCGAATCGCTTCTCTTCAGCGGGCAACTGCAAATCGGGGAATCGACGCTCGACCAACTGTTTGATCTCCGCGGCACGACGCCTTGCCGGCGCGTCGGGCGGGCGATAGCTGATCGGCTCGCAACGCGGTTTGAGACTGCCAAGCTTGATGAACAAAAAATCGTCTTCCCGCAAGGCGTGTCCCAGTTCCTCGGGCATCATGCCCAGCAGGTCGAGAAGCTGTTCATACGGCAACAGGTGCCAGTTGCGACGAACAATAGTGATGTAGCCACGCTGCCGCATTTCGGTCGAAACCACCGGATCGCCTGGCAAACCCATCGAAGTTGCGATGCGGCGCACGTCATCCACCGAGCCGCCAACGACCTTTGCCAGCCGCTGTGGTGCAACCAACCCCCAGTTTCGCCATACGAAGGCATGTAGCCGGCTGGGAAAGTGCGACACCGACAGCGCCGGAGGGTGTGAACCAACTGGCAGCTCCGCCTCGCCCGACTGCCCTCTCCGCACCAAAGCGAAACACGAAAACACCACAACCACGACCGTAACCACGGCGTGCGATGCCCACCGGCTGCGTCCATTTTTCTTCATCGTCTTCGCGTTCACGCGCCACACGGCAGGCACCTCTCGTTGGTAAATCGCAAGGTGAATGACAGATTCTCTTTCTCTATGCACCGCTCAGCCGCATCACCGCGCCCCGAATCGCCGCACGCGACGACGCCCTTCGCTTCGAACGCATTGCTCGCACCACGACACCGGCACGTGCCCTACCGCCGCGGCGACCGCCTCTGAGTATACCGCAACCGACCGGACCATTCGCCCCAGCCGCCGGCAACGCCATCGACGGCATGGCCGCGCTTGCCAACTCCGCGCTCGCCAACCCACCGTCAGCCAACACCGCGCGGGCCATCGTCTGCGACTCGCATCTCCACGTGGCGCACCCGAGGTTGCTGGCATCTACCCCGGCCCTGCCAGCAAAAGAGACAACGCGAGCTCGTACCGCCCTCCGCAGAGCAAGCCCCTGATCACTGCCCGGGCCCATCGTGCCATCTGCAACAAGACGCAGGATGCATCTCTATGGAAACGGTCGCATCAACACGGATGCAACAACGAGCAAAGAGCAAAAGAAAGAACAAAAGAAGAGAAAGAAAGCGACGTGCGACGCCGAACGTAGCCCAGCACAGCCGTCTTGATCGTGCCCACGAGCCGTTTGCCCGCGAGCCGCAACGTCGCTTTCCACCGGGCGGCTCGCCTGCTCGCGGTCGAAGCCGGAATTGGATTTTGAAGACACCTTCTTGAGCGTTCACCCCAGAAGCGGCATCGAGAGAGGTTTATTCCGTGCCCCGGCAGAAGTAGCACCCGGGGGCCAGCAAACCGCCCATTGCGAGGCAGGCTGCCGCGCATCGAAACACCTTTCCCGCGCAGACCGGCAGCATTCGGCAACGTGCGCTGACAATGACAATCGCACCGCAGCTAGAGCGAAACCACCGCAACCCGCAAGTGTGGGGCTCACAGATAGCGGGCGCATCGATTGTGCCCTGCGATGCCAGCGACTTCTTCGCGTTCTCTTACGGCCCAGTGGGTCGAGGTCGGTGCTACTTGCCGAGCTAGCGACGGGCTTGGAGAATCTCGGCAGCATAACGGCCCGGGTTGCGACCGAACTCTTCCAACGTTTGCTC
>WGDQ01000940.1 GCA_015493185.1 Planctomycetaceae bacterium | reverse complement strand
GATCCGCAGGGCGACTTCTCAATGGGGCGGCACCTCAAGACACCCGTCGCCGCCGTTTCCCGTGGTTGCTTGAGGAGTGTGCGACCACCGCGGTTAAGGCTTCGCGACCGCGAGACCGCGCTTGCCGAAAATACCAAACTTATGCCCGCGTCATCGGCCTTTGGTCATTTTCTGCGTTTTCTGGCGAGCTTTGAGCACCGGATCGCTCTTGAGCGGCAGTCGCACAGCTCGGCCCGTTTCGGCCGATTTGTAAATGGCAAGAATGGTTTCGACCGAACGGCGTCCTTCATGGCCGTCGATGGCCGGCTGTCGGTCTTCTTGAACGGCGCGAACGAAGTCGCGAAAGAGCAAGGCGTGCCCGTGATGACCGATAGCGGCCGGGTCGCTGGCACCGCCCCCTGTGCTAACGCTCGCTTGCATCTTCCGACGAACCACCGTATCGCGGCGGTCTTTCTTTGCAAAGTCCCAACGAACGATGTCCTCCTCTTCCAACGCCGCCGAACCTGCCGATCCGTGAATCTCGATACGCTTCAGGTAACCCGGGTAAGCGGCCGTGGTGGCCTCGATAGTGCCCAAGGCTCCGTTGGCGAATTTCAAAGATGCTACGGCTACGTCTTCCACGGCAATGCGTTGATGGGCGAGCGTGGCGGTGTGCGACTGCACTTCGTCGACCGGTCCCATCAGCCAGAGCAGCAGATCGACGCTGTGGATGGCCTGATTCATCAGAGCGCCGCCGCCGTCGAGCTCCCATGTGCCCCGCCAAGCGCCGCTGTCGTAATACTCCTGCGAACGGTACCACTTCACGTAGGCATCGCCCAGTGTCAAGCGGCCGAAGCGTTGCCGGTCGACGGCACGCTTCATTTCGATCGATGAGTCATGGAACCGCGACGGGAAAATTGTGGCCAGCTTCACGCCATTTTTTTCGCAAGCCTCAATGATGCGGTCGCAGCGACGGAGAGTGATTTCCAAGGGCTTCTCAACGATCACGTGCTTGCCGGCTCTTGCCGCGGCCAGTGCCGGCTCAAGATGCGCTCCGCTGGGCGTGGCGATGGTGACAATCGAAACGTCAGGATCGGCCAGCATGGCGTCGAGCTTTGTGTAAGCACGGCATCCTGTGGCGTTGGCCAAACGCCGAGAAGCCGCCTCAACGGCGTCGTAGCAAGCCACCAGCCTCGCGCCACGTACATCGGCAATGGCCTTTGCGTGAAAGTTGGAAATCATTCCGCAGCCAATGATCCCGAAACCGTAGGGCATGGAACGCTCCTTCCAGCAAACCAGGGGCAATCTCTAGCAAGTTGGCGGATTATACGGCATGCATCCATAAGTTCACTAGGGGCGATGGTGCATATTCTACCGCTAGCAATCCTCCATCAACCGATCGTATCGCGACCACAACCTACGTTTGTGTATCAGGCATTTGCGTCGCGATCCTATGGCGATCGAATCGAGGGGGGCTTCGAAAAACGCCCGGGACTGCATCAGCGTAGGGCTCACCATCCGGCATTCGTTTTAGCGTTTGACGGCAAGCGGGGGTCTGTACAAATGCTGCTGCACTCGTGGGACAGGCAGCCGAACGCGTTGCGATTGCCGCTGACAACGGCCTGATGTACGCATCGTAGCGGCCGAAGTGACCACGGGACGGCATTTAAGAGTTGCTGGCGGCATGCTTCGTTTCGTTGCGAATACAGCGAAGACCAATCGGGAGATGAATGGCTCGTGGCGACCGTCGCGTTGATTGTGATTCTGGCGACTCTGAACGTAGGTGTCGGCTACGTGCTGGCACTCTACATACACGGGGCCGCAATTGCGGCACCGCAACCGTCGCGATCGCAAGCGGCTATGCAGCCTCCGCAGCAGGAGCCGTCCACTCCCGTCGTCGCCACGTCGACAGATGGAGGCGCGGAAACGGCCGAGTCTGCTCCACCAGAATCCGAGCCCTCGCCGGTGCCGGTCGACGAAGACGACAGCGGTGAGGCGGAAACAGAAACAGAAGCCGTTGCGGCCCCCTCCCCCGATGCGCCGTCTGCCATAGGAGACAATGAAGACGAAGAACTTGCCCTTCTATCCGAGGAGGGCAACGCCCCGGATGCGTCGCAGGCGATCTCGTCATCGGTCGCGTCCGACACGGATCCGGCCGACGTCGCAGAACAAACCGACGAATCAGACGATGAAGAGCTGTTTGAAAAATTATCCAAGGAGGCGCTCGGCACGATCAAAACTGCCGCAGTGCTGCCGACGGCAGAAGAGCCAATCTGTCTCTTATACACATCTGACGCTG
>WGDQ01000939.1 GCA_015493185.1 Planctomycetaceae bacterium | reverse complement strand
ATCAGGAAAAGTTTGGGATGGGGTCACAGCCTTCGAGCGATCCGTCGAATTATCCGGCGCCCGAAGAGGTGTTGGACTACATGCGCGATCGCCGCAAAGTGTTGCTTGGCTTGCTGGAAGGTTTGTCGGAAGACGATCTGGCCAAGGCCACGCCTGAAACGGCTCCCGACTTTTTGCCCGACGTTGCGTCGATCTTCGAATTGGTGGCATGGCACGAAGGTTTGCACTCAGGGCAGGTTTCCGTCGCACGCCGTGGGCTGGGACAAGCACCCGTGCATAGTTGAGTTGAACCTTCGCCACACGCTGTTGGACGGCATGCGCAGCCGCAGGCGACGGAGAAACGCACGTGGTTGCTGGCTGGCGCTGCAATCGGTCAGCCGTCGGGGTTCGGTTGCTGATGCACGATGGTCGTCGTCGGCTGAAAACGCATGCAGCCGCAGCCGGCAGCAGAGTTTGCTCGATTCACACCGGGCTGCGGTGGGGCTGTGCGCCTGCTGTAGCCCGGTGTGTTTTTGCATGCGTGCAGCGCAATGTTCGGCAGATGAACGCTGAGGAGCGCTTTCCGTGACTACCCTGAACCAACGCACTGCCGCAATGGTCGAGCGGCTTATCGGTGAAAAAGACGAGCTGCGACTGGAAATAGCAGAAGGTGCAGGTGGTGTGCGCTTGATCGACGCGGGCATTCGCGCTGCGGGTGGTCTTGAGGCTGGCTGCCGCGTGGCCGAGATCACTTTAGCCGGCTTGGGTAGGGTGCGTTTGGTGCCTGCCGCGGGTTCGCAGCAAATGCCGTGCGTGCAAATTCACACCGATCAGCCACTTCTGGCTTGCATGGCATCGCAGTACGCCGGCTGGCAAATCCGCGGTCGGGGATTCTTTGCGATGGGCTCTGGCCCCATGCGGGCATTGGCCGCGGTTGAGCCGCTGTATGAGAAGATCGGTTATCGCGAAACGGCCGATGTAGCCGTCGGGGTGCTGGAAACGCGAGACGCTCCGCCCACCGAAACGATAGACAAAATTGCTTCATCATGCGGAGTGCGTCCCGAGCGGCTGACATTGATTTTGGCGCCCACGGCCAGCATTGTGGGAACCATTCAGGTAGTGGCGCGCACCGTCGAAACGGCCCTGCATCAACTGCTCGAACTTGATTTTCCGCTCGATCGCATCGTGAGCGGTTGGGGGGTCGCACCGATGCCGCCCGTGGCAGCCGACGACTTGACGGCCATCGGACACACCAACGATGCCGTGCTTTATGGCAGCGAGGTGACCTTGTGGATTCGCGGCGCCGGTCTCGACTGGCAGGCAACGCTTGCCCAGGTGCCTAGCTGCGAATCGTCCGATTTTGGCCGACCGTTTCTCGAAATCTTCGAATCGTACGAACGCGATTTCTACAAAATCGACCCTCGCCTTTTCAGCCCGGCGGTGGTGTCTGTTATTGATCTCGATTCGGGCAAGTTTCGTCGCTTTGGCCGCCGGAACGAATCGGTCTTGGCTCGTTGGCTCGACGCTCCCGCCGGTCGTTGCGGCTCGGATGCCTGAGACCACCGCCCCCGAGCCATCTGTTGGGCATTCGTCGGAAGCGATGTATTCGCCCTCGCTATAAGAAGCGCGCGGAATGCAGAAGCAACGTGGGTGCATGCCACGGCGGCGTCAGAACTAGACGAGCGATCCGCTGCGCTTTTTTTCAAGCTCGGCCTGCACGTCTGGGGTTATATGGCCGACCAAGGCTGCGTTTCTGCTCAGAGCGATTCGGTTCGCCTCCCCGGCATTAAGAAGGTGTCTTCAAAATCCAATTCTGGCTTCGATCGCGAGCAAGCCGACTGTCTCGTCGTCGGTCTGCATCGACGAGTCCAAGGAGGATTCGCCTGCTTCGCCCTCCTTGATACGGTCGCTTGCTCACAATCTCGGGCCTGGAAACGATCTTGAAGACACCTTCTAAGTCGAGTTGTGGTATGCGGATAGGCGGAATTTTTGCGGAAAGGCGGTGCGATAGTGTACGTGGCGTCGGTGCTAGCATGTCAGTGCTTGCTCGCAAGATGTTGTGGGGCTGTGTGTT
>WGDQ01000938.1 GCA_015493185.1 Planctomycetaceae bacterium | reverse complement strand
GCGGTATGATGCGCCGTGCAGCGATGTGACTCGTCTTCGCACGATGGACGCAGCCACCTCGCCGACTTGGCCCCTTGCGTCTGCGTTGCCGGCAAGGAACGCGTCGCAGCTATTTCTGGCCTTCAAGATGTAAATGACGCAGCAGCGGGAATGTTCGACTGCTTCGCGTGGAAGATATTTGGGCCATTTTCCCATCCTTTCGCCCTGCTTTCGCTCTGCCTCGGATGACACGGAGGATTTTCCATGGCCACGTCCCGTTCGAGCATCGCATCGCCTGCTGCGGCTGACGGAATGCAGCAGTTGTTGCATCGGGTGCCGCCGCACAATCTGGAGGCGGAGCGGGCGGTGCTGGCCAGCCTGCTGATCGACCCGGAGTTGTGCGAAGACGTGGTCGCCATCTTGAAAGAAGAGGACTTCTACGCGGATGCGCACCGCGTCTTGTACCGCCATCTGACTGAAATGCAGATTGCCGGAGAACGTATCGACGTTACGTTATTGCGCGAGCGGCTCAGTCGAAGTGGTGAGTTGGAAGCAATCGGTGGCGTAGCACTGCTGGCCGAACTCTTCGAATCGGACCCAGTCGCGGCGCATGCCACGTACTATGCACGCATCATTCGAGAAAAAGCGACGCTGAGGGCGTTGATTCACGCCGCCACAGAAATTCAGCAACAAGCATTCGATCATCAGCGCGATGCTGAGGAGTTGATCAACGCCGCCGAAGAGAAGGTGTTTGCGATTCGCGATTCCGGCACGACGACCGAGCTGCATACGCTCGAAAGTGTAATGGTCGATGCCATGGACCGCATTGCCGCAAGGCTCGACCACAACGCCGATCCCACGGGTGTAGAGACGGGCTTCATCGAGCTCGATCGGTTGACAGGCGGCTTTCACAACTCGGAGCTGATAATCCTGGCCGCCCGCCCGAGCATGGGAAAAACGGCTCTGGCCACCAACATCGCCGAACACGTGGCGGTTCGTCAGGGAGTGCCAACGCTGTTCGTAAGCCTGGAAATGACACGGCTGGAGCTTGCCGAACGAATGCTGTGTTCGTTCAAAAAAATCAACAGTCACAAACTGCGGAACGGTTTTATTTCAGAGAGCGAGCGACGTCGGCTTGTGGAAGGGTGCAACGAGATGAGCAAAGCACCGCTCTACATCGACGATACGCCGAGCCGCTCGATTCTTGAGATCGCCGCCACGGCCCGACGCCTGAAACGCAAACATGATTTGGGG
The DNA here is from genome assembly GCA_015493185.1 of Planctomycetaceae bacterium. Classification (GTDB taxonomy): domain Bacteria; phylum Planctomycetota; class Planctomycetia; order Pirellulales; family JAEUIK01; genus WGDQ01. The sequence continues at coordinate 1,914 of WGDQ01000938.1, read as the reverse complement.
TTGGTGATTATCGACTACCTCCAATTGATCGAGCCTGACAATGAGCAGATTGGTCGCGAGCAGCAAGTGGCACGTATTGCCCGCCGCTTGAAAGGAATGGCGCGTGAATTGAAGGTGCCCGTGATGTGCTTGGCGCAGGTCAATCGCCAAGCCGAACAGAGCCGAGACGACCATCGGCCAAAACTAAGTCAGCTTCGTGAATCGGGCGCCATCGAGCAAGATGCCGACGTCGTGCTGTTCGTGCATCGCGAAGGTTACTACCATCGCAAGGGCGAAGAAAGCGATCGGGACAATCTCGACACACAGGCTGAGGTGATCATTGCCAAGCAGCGCAACGGTCCAACCGGTACCGCCAACCTGATCTGGCTTCGCGAGTATACCCGATTCGAAAATGCAGCGCTGGAACGCTTCGACGACGACATTGGTCTGTGACGTTCTATTCGCGTGGCGATCGGACGCTGTGCCCGTTGGCGTGCGGTTTTTGCCGGCCGATGCTTCTTAGAGGCTATCCGGAAACGTTTGTCGGTTTTTTTAGGTTTACGCGGCAATTCGATAATTGAACTTTGGTGGCTTTGCTGGGCGGAGCCGTTTGACCATCAGGTGGATGTGGCTGATCTGGATCATGGCCGCACTCGATTCGGGCCGGCGTTCGTAGTCTTTGCTGTTGCGACGCGAGCGGCCGTGCCAGGCGTTGCTGCGTTCGACGACCCAGCGTTTCGGCACTGGCGTGAAGCCCGGACGGTGTTGGGGCCGCATCTTGACTTCGATCGACCATCCCGGACGTTTTTGCTTCAGCCACTTGTCGAGTTTCTTGTTGTGATACTTGTTGTCGCCAAAGATCGTTTGCAGCCGAGGGAAGTCGGCCTGGCGCACCGTTTTCAGCAATTGCGGTGCGGCACTGCCGTCGTCCGCGTTGGCTCCCGTGACAACCACGGCGATGAGCAGTCCTAGCGTATCGACCAGCAAATGACGCTTGCGCCCCTTGATTTTCTTGCCTCCGTCGTAACCCCGCTGGTCGCCGCCGACCTCCGTGGTCTTCACCGACTGCGTGTCGACGCAAGCCGCGCTGGGTGTCGCTTCGCGCCCCTCGGCGAGGCGAACCTGAGTTCGCAATGTGTCCACGATGATGGCCAGTGTGCCGTCGTCGCGCCACTGCGCGAAGTAATCGTACACGGTGCTCTTGGGCAACAAATCGTGAGGAAGCATGTCCCACTGACAGCCGGTCCGGTTCAGGTACAAAATCGTATTCAGAACCTCCCGCATAGAGATCGTCCGCGGCCGGCCGCCATGACGGTTTTTCGCAGGAGGGATCAAGGGTTCCACAATCGCCCATTGTTCATCCGTCAGGTCCGTGGGATAAGCTTTTCGCGTTGGCAATTCACTCGACATCGCTTCGCACTCCTTTGCAGGGGAAAGAAAAACCTTCGATCCAACGTAGGAATGCGAACTATCTGAAATTCAACGAGTTAGGGATAGATCAGTTTCCGGATAGCCTCTGAGAGGGGTGCACGTCAGGTTTTGCAGGGGTTTTGGAGTGGGAAAAATGTCAATAGGAGAATTTGGGGATTGTTCGGTAAACTGGGCGTGCTGTGGTGGGGGGAGAAAGGATTCTTCAATTGAAAGGGTGCTGTCATGGACGAACAGAGCAAGCAGCTTCAGGAAGAACTTGAAAGATTGTTGATGCAGGCAGCTCAGGTCTCGGTCGCTCTTGATCGGGCTGAGGGGACGATTCAGGGGGTGCCGCATTACTCGGTGATCGAGCAACGTGCCCATGAGCTTGGGCGACAACTGAGCTGCCGAATTCAGGCACAGCACATGGAAGAACTGGCCGTCGCTCACCAGTCAGTAGGACATTGTCCGACCTGCAATCTGCGTTGCGAATTGACGGTCAACGGTCGCACGGTGACGTCGATC